>ONWQ01000408.1 GCA_900321565.1 uncultured Eubacteriales bacterium | reverse complement strand
GGACGGTCTCACGGGCTGTGGACCCGCAGGCGCCCCTGGACATGGCCCAGGGCTTTTTCCGGCGCGGTGAAGTGGGCTGGTACAGGTGTAACGTTATACTTCCGCAGAAGCAGCCTGACCGGTGCTTTTTTCTGGAGTTCGGCGGTGTCTGGGAATGCGCGGATGTGCAGGTGAACGGTACGCCGGTGGGCGGACAGCACTACGGCTATACCCCCTTCCGGCTGGATGTGACCAGGGCCATGCATGCGGGGGACAATGAGATTCTGGTCCGAGTGGACAATACCCGGGAACCCGCCGACCGCTGGTATTCCGGGTGCGGGATCTACAGGCCGGTGCACCTGCTAGAGACAGACCGTGTGCACCTGTGTGAGGAAAACGTCGTGGTTCGGACCACGCTTGAAGCCGATCATGCAGAGCTCATGATTGACACGGGCCTGGATGCCTGCGTGCATGCCCGGCTCACAGGTCCGGACGGGCACACTGCCGCCGACGCAGAGGGCCGCGAGAAGATCTGCCTGCGGGTGGATGCGCCTCAGCTCTGGTCTGCGGAGACCCCGGTCCTCTACACGCTGACCCTGCAGCTGCGGGACGGGGATGCCCTGTCCATGCGCGTCGGTCTGCGCGAAGTGAAGGCGGATGCTCAGGGCCTGCGCGTCAACGGACAAACGGTACATCTGCGCGGGGTCTGCCTGCATCAGGACCTGGGCTGTCTGGGGATTGCTGCGCGTCCCGAACTCTGGCGCGACCGGCTGGTACAGCTCAAACGGCTTGGTTGCAATGCCCTGCGCCTTGCGCACCACATGCACAGCAGTGAAATGCTGGACCTGTGCGATGAGATGGGCTTTTATGTATACTCGGAATGCTTTGACAAGTGGCACAGCGGGCTGTACGGACGCTACTTTGATACCGACTGGCAGCATGACCTGTCTGCCATGATTTTCCGCGACCGCAACCGGCCCAGTGTGATCATCTGGGGTGTGGGCAATGAAGTGGAGAACCAGGGCCAGGACAGCATGGTGGAGACCCTGGCCATGCTGACCGGGTATGCGCGCCGGCTGGACGGTACACGCCCCGTGACCTATGCCATGAACCCGCATTTCAAGCGTGCGGGCCGGAAAATCGACTTCAGCACTGTGCGGGATATCCAGCAGCTGGTGGATGAGGTGGATGAGCGGGAAATCACGGACTTGGATGAGCGGCTGGACTGCATCTGTGCCATTGCGCAGCATGTGGATATCGTGGCCTGCAATTATCAGGAACAGTGGTTTGATGCGATCCACCGCCGGGTGCCGGACAAACCTGTGCTGAGCACGGAAGCGTACCCGTTTTTCATGGGGCACTATGACAGCATGCAGAACTATACCCTGCGCATACCGGCCCTGGAGGCGGAGACGCGGCCCTGGGCCCTGGGCAGCTTCATATGGACCGGCTATGACTACCTGGGCGAGTCCATGGGCTGGCCGAGCAAGGGATGGACGGGCAGCCTGCTGCGCATGGATGCCTCGCCCCGGGTTTCAGCCTGGATCCTGAAGAGCCACTGGACGCAGGAACCCATGGTGCACCTGTCATTGCTTGACAATGCACTGGGGGATGAGCTGACCAAGGCACACTGGGCAAGTCCGCCCTATGAGGATGTCTGGGATTTCCCGGGCCTGCACCAGGGGGTTGTGCCTTACCTGATTGCTACCAACTGTGAACGCGTGGAAATCCACTGCGCTGACCGCGTGTTTTATCCGCCTTTACCGGCTTCGGCACCCGACGGGTATCTCACCGGCTTCCTGCCCTGGATACCGGGCCGGGTGGAAGTGCTGGGCTTTATGGGAGACACGTGTGTCTGCAGGCATGCCCTGTACACACCGGGCAGGCCGAAGCGTCTGGTGCTTGCGCCTATGACAGAACGGGCGCTTCTGCCGGGTCAGGCTATGTACCTGACTGCGTCGGTCATGGATGCAGAGAACCATCCGTGCATCCGGGATGAGAGGAACATCCGGTTCCGGGTATCCGGGGATGCGGAAATCCTGGCCGTGGAGAACGCGAACCTGATGGAGACAGCGCCGTATGGTGGGGAGCAGTATCCCGCGTGGCACGGGCGGGCTTCCGTTGTCGTGCGCAGGACAGGACCGGGCAGGTGCTGCCTTGAAGCGGATGCCGACGGACTGGACTGTGCATGCTTCCTCTGGGACGAGGACGGCAGCGGTAGTATGCAGGATATGTAAGAAAGCACAATTCTTCAGGTGCGGTCAAACACCTGAACGGCTGAGAACGCGGCCCGGATGGGTTGTGACTGAAAGACAGACAGTTTTTTTCTTCCCGGATCATGACTTTTTGGAGTTGTCATGGTATCATAGAATCATAATAAGAACAGAATCATGAGCTATTCCTTCTCAAATGAAGGGGGGACAGAGAATGAAGGGAAAAACTATCTTTCTGTGCAGCCTGCTGCTGTTGATTCTGACCGTTGCGGCGGCCGCAGAAACGCTGGATACGCTGGATTATAGTTTTGCGGAGGAAGTCACTTTCAGTGATCTGGGGCTGGAAAGAAAGACGATCCTGCCGGTTTACGGCGCACCGCTGGAAAACGCATGGCGCGGAAGCCAGGGGAAAGCGGCCGTCAGTGTTTCTGAACCTTTTCTCCTGCTGGGAGCCGCCCAGGAGGGCGAGTGGCTGCTGGTTGATTACGATGTGAACACAGACAGCAGGCGTATCGGCTGGATCCGGAGACCGGAAGAGTATGATGCGGGCGACGCGCCCTGGCTGGAACTGAGCAGGGAGCTTTACCGGGTGAAAAAGGACTGCACACTGACAGATGATCCGGGGAAGAGCGAGCGGGCCATCCGGACGCTGCAAACCGGTGAATCGGTGATTGCCATGCTGCAGATGCAGGAAGCAGGGAAAAACTGGCTCTATGCAGAGACAGAACAGAACGGACAGCCGGTCTGGGGCTTTGTGGACGCGGAATGCCTGGAAGCCGAACCGGCCTGGCGTGTGGAAGGTGATCTGCTTCTCATCCGGGAGGGTGTCAACCGGATGGGGCTGGATCCGGGCATGTATGGTGAGGAGGATGGCACAGCATCCCTGATCCGGATGGGGGATATCTGGTGTCCGGAGCTCTTTCTTGAGGATATGATCCCATCGGATATTCGCAGGATTGTCCTTCCTTCGACCCTGCGCATGATGGGGCCTGAAGCACTGTGCCAGCTGACCGGACAGGATATTGTTCTATCAGGACACCTGGATTTTGCCAGTGACTACGCTTTTGATGGCGGATGGATCCGGCAGATTGTTCTGGAAAGGGACTTCAGCGGTGCGTTGCCCGGTTTCTATCACTGCGGCCTGGATGCATGGTCGGTTCAGGAGGAAAATACGGCGTATCTCAGCCGGGACGGTGTTCTGTTCAGCGGGGACGGAAAGACACTGATTGCCTATCCGCCGGGACGGAGCGCACTGC
>ONWQ01000406.1 GCA_900321565.1 uncultured Eubacteriales bacterium | reverse complement strand
TTACCGGAGAATTTCTCGGGGTTGGTGATCCTGGCCATCTCAGCCTGCGCAGGATTCATTTCGACACCCTCGCAGAGCACGCCAAAACGGTCAACCATCTTCAGATGTTTCACACCAAGGTTCATCAGATGACGGCCGATGGCAATGCCTGCACTGCCGGCACCATTGATCACGACCTTCGCCTCACCGATTTCCTTATGCACTACTCGCAGCGCATTGATCAGTGCAGCACCGACCACAACCGCGGTCCCGTGCTGGTCATCATGGAACACCGGGATGTCACAGAGCTCCTTGAGCTTTTTCTCAATCTCAAAGCAGCGCGGTGCAGCAATATCTTCCAGATTGATCCCGCCAAAACTGCCGCTGATCAGGTAAACTGTGCGGACAATCTCGTCAACATCCTTGCTGCGGATACAGATCGGGAATGCATCCACATCGCCGAATGCCTTGAACAGCGCACACTTGCCCTCCATAACAGGCATGCCTGCTTCAGGCCCGATATCCCCAAGGCCGAGGACAGCCGTTCCGTCAGTGATAACGGCAACAAGGTTATGACGGCGTGTGAGGTCAAAGGACTTATCATAATCCTTCTGGATTTCAAGACAGGGTTGTGCAACACCGGGCGTATAGGCCAGAGACAGGTCTTCCTTGTTCTTGACCGGTACACGGGATACAACTTCAATCTTGCCTTTCCATTCGCCGTGCAGGCGCAGGGATTCTTCAGCGTAATTCAATGAAAGCACCTCCGATAAGTTTTATAGGAAACTGTATGTATTATATGTGTTTATATCGGCAAAATCAATGCCAGATACGCCAACCCGAAAATTTTGTATTTGCTTTTTTGTTTTTGATTTCATCAGGTCCCGGATTCCGTACTGGATGCATCCCTGTGAAACCTTGCCCGCATAAGCGGTTTGATGCCGCCGGCTTCGAGAATCTTCATCGCCTGGTCACCCAGTTTTTCGCAGGCGAGAGTTTCACCCGTTTCAAGGATTGTGACCGTTCCGGTTTCCAGGTCCAGTGTCAGAGTCTGTCCGTCCCGGACATGATCATGGATTCCCTTGCAGACTACAGGCAGAAGTCCAAGATTCACAGCATTGCGGAAAAAAATCCGGGCAAAGGAATCAGCAAGCACTGCCGAAGCACCCATGTTCAGAAGCGCGATCGGTGCGTGCTCGCGGCTGGAGCCACACCCGAAATTTCTTCCGGCTACCACCATACCACCCTTGGGAAAACTCGCAGCAATATCCTCGCGTACACCACACAGGCAATGGCTGCCGATTTCCGCAGGATCTGTAATGGCCAGAAACCGGCCTGGATAAATCTGGTCAGTATCAATATTATCGCCAACCACTATGATTTTCCCTGTAAGCTTTTTATTCATGACAGCTGTCTCCTTCCTTCAGAAAATGGCGTGGATCTGCAATGGTTCCGCTGATCATGCTGGCAGCAACGGTTGCCGGACTCGCAAGATACATCCGTGCTTCCGTGGAACCCATGCGTCCCGGAAAGTTCCGGTTGGTACTGGTGATACAAACTTCTCCCGGGGCAAGAATCCCTTCATGCGCACCCAGACAGGCACCGCAACCAGGCGTGGTAATCGTTGCGCCTGCCTGCATCAGGTCCTGTATCCATCCGTTTGCCATGCATTCCATCATGACCTCACGTGAAGCCGGCACAACAACCAGTCGGGTATAGTCTGCAATATGCCTGCCTTTGAGGATCCTGGCCGCGATGGCAATATCCTCACTGCGTCCGCCGGTGCAACTGCCGATATACCCCTGATCAATCCTGACGGTACCCTGCCGGATCACTTCCGGTAAAGGATGCACATTCTCAACACTGCTGGGGCAGGCGAGCTGCGGCTCAAGCGTGGATACATCAAAGACATACTGTTCTGCATATACATATCCGGGGTCTGTATACTGAACCTCAAATGGCCGCACAGCACGTTTGGAAACATAGTCCATAACAGCCTGATTGGGCTGCATGTATGCAGTTTTCGCTCCCATTTCCACCGCCATATTGCATATGGTCATGCGTCCGGCAACATTCAGGCTGTCCACATAGCTTCCGGTAAAGTCAAGTGCCTTATACACCGCACCATCTGCGCGGATTTTTCCGAGCACTGACAGGATGACATCCTTGGGGTATACACCTTCACGCGTCTGGCCTTCCAGACGGATTTCCACGATTTCCGGCACTCTGAACCAGAGTTCTCCCGTCATGAGAATCGTTGCCATATCGGTGGCACCGCAGCCAGTTCCCATCGCACCGAATGCACCATGCGTGGTTGTATGGCTGTCTGTAGCGACCACAATCATGCCCGGATAGATCAGTCCGGCTTCCGGCATTACCTGATGGCAGACTCCGCAGTTGGTATCAAAGTGATACTTCAGATGATTCTTCTGTGCAAACTCACGCATTTCACGATGATTGGCCGCACTCTTGATGTCCGGGCACGGTGCATAGTGATCAAAAACAAAGGCACAGCGTGTGGGATCCCAGACAGTTTCTCCGCCCATTTCATAGAACGAGTATACCGTCTGAAGGTACAGATCGTTGATTTCCGCAAAGTCCACTTTTGCCGTGACAATTTCGCCTGTGCGGACAGCTGAAAGTCCGCTGTTCCGGGCCAGGATTTTCTCAATGGCATGCATAGGCTTTCCTCCTTGTCAGTTCTCTCAAAGGTAGTGTTTCCCGGCTTATGCATGGTTATAACGCATCTGATGTGAAAAGTAAGGAAGGGAAGAGTTCTCATTTGGTCTGCAGCAAACGATACTATGTCAGATTCTGTAAGTTACTGCAGATGAGCCAGCCGATCTGTTCCAGAGATGATTCCGTTCCTTATTTCAGACATGGGAACAAGCTCTGAAACAAGCCTTGCTTTCGTGTGATTTCATCAGGCAGAAGCGTTCGAGAAACCATGCGTGCAGTCAGTTCGTATCTGCGAATGCCACATACAATATACACAATCATGCGACATATGTCCAGATATTCATGAATTCATAATCAATGCCTGATGTCATAGATGCACACCATACTGGCATAACGTTCGTGTTCGACATTCCTGACTCTTATGTCCGACTCCCATGCTCACAGTTCCATTGGAACAAACTGACAACATAAGGTGTTTTTCGGTGCCTATACATATCAAAATTGTACATAAGCTGATCAAAAATGAACAAAGGCTCCATGTTACCTTTACAGGTGATCAGAGGTCCAGTAGAATACAACTGACAGAAATGCTGAGGTATCCATCCATAGTCGTACCCCTACAGTCACGGATCACATTATGATCACAGAAGTAGTTTCGTATTCTTTTATTGCAGTGATCAGATGCGGACCCGAAAACTGAGAGGATTGCAATATTTCTGTTGTGGGATGGAATCGTTCAGCATAAGAAAAGGAACGTTAAGGAGGAGACACACAATGAAGAAGATTCTGGCTCTGGTCCTGGCAGCTGTCATGCTGCTGTCCCTGGCTGCAACCGCAGCAGCAGACGAGAAGACCGTACTGACGATGTGGTGTATCGCTACGGAAAGCGATGCCAACCGTCCGGCTTATGAACAGGCAATTGCCGAGTTTGAAGCTGCACACCCGGATGTAGAAATCAAGTGGGAAGCCTTTGAAAATCAGTCCTATAAGACCAAGATCAAGTCCGCCATGTCAGACCCGGATTCTCTGCCGGACATCTACTTCACATGGGCGGGCGCTTTCCTGGGCGACTTTGCAGACATGGGTACTGCCTATTGCCTGGATGAAGCCTATAAACCGTTTGCAGATCAGCTGCCGGAAGTCATGCTGGCCAATGCAACCTATGACGGCAAGCATTATGGCGTGCCGCTCACCATGAACATTGTTGCACTGTTTGCCAATATGGATCTGCTGGCTCAGGCCGGATGGGATCATGTGCCGCAGACTTACGAAGACCTGACTGCATGCTGTGACGCGCTTGTCGCTGCCGGGATCACTCCGTTCGGCTGTGCAGGCAAGGAAACCTGGTGCGTAACAGAATATCTTGAACCCATTATCGAAAAGACCATTGGCTATGAAGCACTTAATGAGATCTTCGCAGGCCGTGCAACCTGGAACAATGAAGGCGTAGCCACAGCTGTTTCTACTTTCCAGGACATGATCAACAAGGGATATTTCGATCCCAACGGCATTGCTCTGGGGAACGATGAAGTCAAGGCAAACTTTATTGCAGGCAAGTATGCATTCTATCAGAATGGATCCTGGAACTGCGGTGAGGTTAATGACGCGGAAGGCAACTTCCAGGTCGCTCTGTTCCCGGTCATGGACAGCGAAAAGGCTACATACAGCCAGGTGATCGGCGGACCGTCTGACACGCTTGCTGTATCTTCGCATTCCAAGAATGTGGAACTGGCTGCATCTGCTGCCTTTGAACTGGGCCGCAGCATCTGCCATTACGGCTATCTTGCCGGCTCCGGACTGCCTGCCTGGACACCGGATTATGACACCAGCTCAGTAAAGCAGCTGGTTGCCGACGTAGCCAAGATTGTTGCCGAGTCCGAAGGCATGGTTCTCTTTGGAGATACAGCCATGAGCGCAGATCCTGCCAATACTTACCTGGACTATGTATCTCAGGTCTATGGCTGCGCGATTGACGGTGCCGGGTTCATTGAAGGCCTGGCAGGCGATCTGCAGTAATACAATCAGAAAAAACCTGTCTGTAAGGAGACGGCCCTATAGGGGATACCCTCTGTGAGGGACCGTCTCCCTCTTTTTTCTGAAAGGACGAGTATCAATGAAAAGGACTCTTGGCTATAAGCTCAGCATCTTCGCGTTCCTGTTGCCGGCACTGTTTCTGTTTATCGGGATTCTGATCGCGCCGATCATTATGTCCGGGTATTACAGCCTGTTCAACTGGAAGGTCGGATATCCACTGACGGACTTCATCGGGCTGAAGAATTATGTAGAGCTGTTCACCAGCAAGTCCATCGGGTTCCCGAAAGCGCTTGGAAATTCGCTGCTGCTGGCTGTGCTGTCAGTTTTCATTCAGTTGCCGTTTGCGCTCATCCTGGCCCTGAAACTGGCTAAGAGAATTCGCGGAGAGCGGGCTTTTCTTTCCATCTATTTCATGCCTGTACTCATCTCCACAGTTGTTATCGGTCAGCTCTGGGCCAAGATTTATAACCCGGAGTACGGACTCCTGAATGTAACACTGCGCTCCATGGGACTTGACAGCCTGACACGGATCTGGCTTGGGGATAAGAATACTGCGCTTGCCGCATGCTTTGTTCCTATACTTTGGCAGTATGTAGGCTATCACATGCTGCTGATGTATGCCGGGATCAAGGGTGTACCGATGGAACTGAACGAAGCAGCCATGCTTGACGGATGCACAGAGGGACAGGTGAACCGGTACATCATCATTCCGTATATCAAGCCGATCCTCAGAGTTTCCGTAATCTTTGCTGTAACCGGTTCCCTGAAGTCCTTTGACCTGATCTATGTCCTGACCAATGGTGGCCCCTTCCATGCCACTGAGGTTCCGAGTACCCTGATGATCAGCATGCTTTTCCTGCGCAATCGTTATGGCATGGGCAGCACGATTGCCATGATGCTGATTCTGCTCTGCTTCACGTTTGCCCTGCTGATCAGTCTGGCATTCAGGGAGGAAAAGTAAAATGAGCACAGGAATGAAAAGGATACATCAACACACTTATAGTTCCTTCCCCCGAAAGAGTGGAAAGCGCATTCCGAATCTTCTCATGTATGCAGGACTGATTCTCTGGGCTCTGATCAGCATTTTCCCCGTATACTGGATGCTGACTTTCTCCCTGAAGAATAATGCGGAAATCTTTGGCGAGAATGTGATTGGTCTCCCGAAATACTGGTTGTGGAGCAATTATACAAGAGCCCTGAATACAGGGCACATGTATGTGTATTTCTTCAACAGTATCCTTGTAGCGGCCTCCACAATCCTGATCACACTCATCGCATCCTTCATGGCATCCTATGCACTGACACGGCTGGTTTGGAAAGCAAGGAAAGGTATGAACAAATTCTTCATGCTCGGACTCACCATACCGATTCACGCCTCCATTGTACCGATTTATGTGACCCTGTCCAAGCTTCATCTGCTCAGTACCTACTGGGCCGTCATTATTCCGTATTCCGCCTTTTCTCTGGCGATGGGTATCCTGATCTGTAACGGGTTCATGGGCGACATTCCATATGACCTGGATGAAGCAGCATTTCTGGACGGGTGTGGTGTATGGGGAATCTTCTTCCGCGTAATTGTTCCTCTGATGGCACCTGCTGTAGCTACAGTCGGGATCTATACATTTCTGCAATGCTGGAATGAACTGATGTTTGCCAATGTATTCATCAGTGACGACCGGATTAAAACACTGCCCGTAGGTGTACAGGCACTTTCCGGGCAGTATACCACAGACTGGGGTCCGATTGGCGCAGCCCTGACACTGGCTACGATTCCCACGCTTCTGGTCTATGTTTTTCTCAGCAAACGGATTCAGGAAAGCTTTATTGCCGGTGCCGTCAAGGGCTGAATTCTGAAATCACTTACAGTTCTCGATACGCTGCAGCCATTCCTCAGGAGCACCTGCTGTGCTTATGTGGTTTTCTTGCATTGTCCGTCAGATGGGGGATACCTGAACCGGATGGTTTCTGGTATACTGAAAACAGATTCATACAGAATCATCGTTTTGAATTTGCAGCATTCTGGAAATCGGAAGGGGAGATTTTTCCATGGCGAAAAAG
>ONWQ01000479.1 GCA_900321565.1 uncultured Eubacteriales bacterium | reverse complement strand
TCCCCAGCAGACACAGGCCAGCAGCACAAACAGCGAGCCGACGGAAAACCGGAAACTGCCGGCATCCTCCACGGACAGCAGGATACTGGACAGGGTGATCAGGCCGATTGCGATCCACAGGCGCCTGCCGATCTTTTCCTTAAAGATCAGGAGTGCGATGAGCGATGTGGCGACGATCTCAAAATTGTTGAGCAGGGAGGCATTTGCCGACGTTGTGCGGGACAGGCCGATCATCAGGAAGATGGGTGCGGCGATATCCAGCACGACCATACCCAGTGTGAAGGGCAGATCTTTTCTGGTCAGGTGCATTTCCTGCTTACCGAGCCCGGTTCTTCTGCGGACAAGGCCCATGAGAGCCATGCCGATGCCCGCACCCAGGTACAGGAAGCCGGCCATCATGGTGGGCGGAACGTTCTTCAGCATCAGCTTGGAAACAGGCGCGTTCAGGGCATACAGTGCAGCGGCAAGGATAGCGTAGAAAATGGCTTTGTTCATGGCGGATTCCTCAGTTTACAGAATCGGTATTCTTCAGGCGCACCGGTGACGGACTGAAAAGGCACGGGCAGAACGGATGCTCGCATCCGGGCAATGTCAGACGGCAGGATGCTTTCAGCACCCCCGGTCTTACTGAGAAGCGGAGGAATTGCAGAGGTGACTGCCCGGATCATTTCCGGCTGCGCTGGAGCATGCGTTCTGCCTTGACGTCCAGCCGGAACAAACATACAATCAATACGTTACCGAATATTGAGTTCATCATGATTATAGATTCCCATGATGACGTCGCCAAGAATCAGAAATCCGGATTCATTCGTTACGGAACAAACGGGCCGGAACTGTTCGGGAGGAGCATATGGATCGCAGACAGAGAAAAAGCAGACAGGCCATTTTCCGGGCTTTTACGGATCTTTTGAAGAAAGAGAACTATTCGAAAATCACCGTTCAGCAGATCATCGATCTGGCGGACGTGGGCAGGACGACCTTCTATACGCATTTCGAGACGAAGGATGCTCTGCTGGAATCATTCTGTGCCGGGATATTTGAGCATGTATTCTCTGAAACACTGGACAGGGAAAAGACGCATGACTTTTCGGGTGCGCACAGCGCAAAAGCCAGGGTCACGCATATCCTGTATCATCTTCAGGAGCACATTGAATACCTGCCCGGCATCCTGTGCGGGGACAGCGACGCGGTCTTTATGGGATACTTCAAGGAACAGCTGAATGAACTCTTTGCAAAATCCGTCCGCCAGTCGGAAACGGTTCCCTATGACTACCTGCTCAATCATATGGTATGTGGTTTTGCCGAAACCATCCGCTGGTGGGCCAGACACAGTCAGTATTCCCCGGAAGAAATCAGTACGTTCTTTTTCGAGACCACGCCGGGGATCGAATAGGAAGCATGACAGACACCCGGACAGGCATAGGCAGAAGACCGGTCTGCATTCCCGGAGGCGCATGTCGTGGTACGCCAACAGATGCGGGGCTTTCTGCCATTCAACTCAGACGCGAGTCGTCTGACGTGCCAGTCGCTGTGATTCGGTTCCCTGATCTGATACGATGGGACTCGCAAAAGAAAGGAGGTTTCCATCATGGAAATGGGAAAAGAAATCCGCCGCCTGCGGGAAGAACGGGGGATCACGCAGGAGGGGCTTGCTGAAGCCCTGCATGTGACGGCGCAGTCCGTCAGCAAGTGGGAGCGAGGCACCAGTATGCCGGATGTGCAGATGCTGCCGCAGATTGCGGTCTACTTTGGCATTACGATTGATCAGCTGTTTGCCATGACGCCTGTTCAGCAGATGGAACGCATGGAAAACCGGATCTACAGTCAGGGACTTATGGATGCAGCAGAAGTGCGGCAGCTGGAGCAGCAGCTCACTGCTTTTGCAGAGCAGCCGGAGCTGGCCGGGACGGCAGCAACACTTTTGACAAAGCTGTACAACCATCAGGCAGAACAGTATCATCTGCTGGCAGTCAGAACCGGCAGGGAAGCCGTGGAAAAAACGGACGGCGATTCTGATGCGATCAGCGAGCTTGCAAACGCATGGGGAAGCTATATCTCCGACTGGAATGTCCGCAATCATCATGCGCTTATCGAATGGTTCAGTGCGTACTGCCGCCGCAATCCGGGAAATCGTTCCGCGCTGATGTGGCTGCTCGATAATCTGATCGATGACCGGCGGCTCACGGAAGCACGTCAGTGGCTGGAGAAGCTGACGCGCATGGACCATACTTTCCGTGTGCCCATGTACCGCTACATGATCGCTCAGGCAGCAGGCGAAAAGGAAGAAGCTGCAGAAAGTCTGAAGGAACTGGAATCCATGGAGGACCAGGAATGGTGCTGGGCTGTCACCCTGGGAGACATTTATACCCTGCGGCAGGAATATGACAGGGCGATTGACTGGTACAAAAAAGGCCAGGAACTTCAGCCTTCACCCAAGTTCACCGACAGTGCCACCAGCATTGCCCATATTTACGAGATCCTCGGCGATGCGCCCAGGGCCATATCAGCCTACCAGGAAGAACTGCGATTGCTGCGGGAGGAATGGGGCATTGTGAGAGGCGAAGAGATTGATGAAGTGGAGCGCGCCATCCAAAGCCTGCAGTAAGGCAGACCTTTTCTGCAAGCACTGACTCTCAAAGAAAAAATGACATCCTGATTATGATATGCTCTCCCTGAAGCAGACACTGGAAACAGACAGACCAGAGTGCTTCGGGGGGAGCATATCCGGTTTGAGTGTGCCACCTGGTTTTCTTCCGGCCAGCCCTTCCTGTGCATTGGATTCATTCTGGGCAGATCTCCCATGTTTCCGGCTCTGGCAGGGATGGATCGGGCGGCG
>ONWQ01000405.1 GCA_900321565.1 uncultured Eubacteriales bacterium | reverse complement strand
TGGCTTCTGCAATCTGTTGCTGAGAAAAGACGGCCATCCGATTATGTCCGCTGTACATAGGTTACCTCCGCTGTCATGAAGAATCTTTACCAAAAACCTTGACAAATGTCCAGGATGCCTTTAAGATGATACCTGATTCGCTGACAACTGTCAAGATTGTGGACAGCTGTCAGACTTTCTCTTCCGCATGGGCGGATGCAGTTGCAGAACTGCAGATGGAGGTAATATGCTGGTTATTCCTGTTTATAATGTTATGCTTTTGCCATATACGACGGTTTATCTGGACCCGGAGAGCATCCGGCGCACGACGGGGCGCCTGCCTGGTATCGGGGACCGTGTGCTTCTTGCTCCGCTGAAGGAGAATGTTGAGAAGGCGGAGATCACAGCTGAAACCCTGTATCCCCTGGGTGTCATGGGAAAAATGGTGGAGAGCCAGATCCAGGGTGTGGTGGCTGTCAAGACAGAAAACCGGGCGATCATTGAAAATCCGATTGTGCTTACCGATGGTGCAGTCCTTGCGGCAGGTGAACCGAAGGAAGAGATCATGGACCTGTCTGAGGATGAGGAACGTGAACACCTGGAGCGTCTGAGAGGGGATATCTTCAGTTTTCTGCGGCAGACACGCTGGGGTTCCGCTGTGGAGATTTTCCTGACTAACCTGGTCCGCTCTGTGGCCGACATTGCGGCAGCCGCGTCCTCATGGCTGAATATTTCAGCGCAGGACCGGTATGATATTCTGGCTGAGGACAGTCAGAAGGCGCGGATGGAGCGCCTGGAAACCATGCTGTATGAACAGCTGGAAATGGCGCAGCTGTCCAGTGAAGGCGAGAATGAGCGCAGCGAAGATTATAAAAAGATGTATCGTGAATCCGCCATACGTAAACAGATGGAGTATCTGCAGCGTGAGCTGGATGACATGCATCCCGAGAACGTATCGGATATCCGGCGGTTTGAAATGGCAATTCAGGATGCCGGCATGAATGAGACTGCGGAGCGTGAAGCGAAAAAGATTCTTAACCGCATGAAACAGGAAGGTGAGCACAGTCCGGAAACCGGCATGCTCTATGACTACCTGGACTTCATGACAACGCTTCAGTGGAAAAAGGAAGCGGCACAGGAGATTGATCTTGACAGTGCGGAAAAAGTGCTGGATGAAGACCATTTCGGACTGAAGGATGTCAAGGACAGGATTCTTCAGCAGATTGCCGTCATGAACCTGCGCCATGAGCAGTCCGGTTCCATTCTTCTGTTTGTCGGTGCACCGGGTACCGGCAAGACCAGTATCGGCCAGTCCATTGCCAAGGCACTGCAGCGCAAGTATGTCCGGGTCAGTCTTGGCGGTGTCCGGGACGAAGCGGACATCCGTGGCCACCGGCGGACCTACATCGGTGCCATGCCCGGCCGGATCCTGGACGGGATACATAAGAGCGGGGTATCGAACCCTGTCATGGTGCTGGATGAAGTGGACAAGCTGGCTGTAAGCTATAACGGGGATCCTGCCAGTGCACTGCTGGAAGTCCTGGACCCTGAACAGAACGCCAATTTCACGGATCATTATCTGAATGTACCGTATGATCTTTCAGGTGTCACGTTTATCTGTACAGCCAATACCACGGATACCATACCGGAACCGCTGCTGAACCGTATGGAAGTGATCCGCTTCCAGGGATACACTGCGACGGATAAGTTTGAGATCGGAAAACGGCACCTGCTTCCCAGGGCGCTGAAGGCAGTGGGGATTGATCCGGAAGATCTGAAGGTTACGGATGATGCACTGCGGACAATCATAGACGAGTACACCATGGAAGCCGGTGTCCGCGGACTGAAGAAGCGCCTGGATTCACTGTGCAGACAGGCTGCCGTTTCGTTCATACGCAACGGGCGTGAGCCAATGACCATTGATTCTGCAAACCTGAAAGACTTCATGGACGGACATCCTGTGCGTCATGGAAAGATTCTGCCCCAGGCTCAGCCGGGGATTGTGACAGGGCTTGCATGGACTGCGGCGGGTGGCGAAATCCTGTATATTGAAACACTGCTGGTCCGCGGAAAGGGAGAAACCATCCTGACGGGGAAACTGGGGGATGTCATGCAGGAATCAGCACGGATTGCTGTCAGTCTGGTCAAGGCCCTGTTCCCTGAAAAAGCAGCCGTCCTGAAAGACCATGATCTGCATATACATGTTCCGGAAGGCGCAGTGCCCAAAGACGGACCTTCGGCAGGCATTACCATGACGCTTGCTCTGGCATCCCTTGTCACCGGTGTTCCGATCCCGTCTGACTGGGCCATGACCGGTGAGATTTCCCTGCGCGGGGCGGTCACAGCCATCGGCGGGCTTCCTGAGAAGCTTATGGCTGCAGTCCGCGGCGGTGTCCACACTGTACTGATTCCGAGGGAAAATGAAGAGGACCTGAAGGATGTGGCAGATGAGGTAAGAGAAAAACTCCAGATCCTTCCGGTTGACAGTATTTACGACGTACTGAAACAGGCAGGCATCCAGCCTGAAACAGAAAAAGCATAAACCGGGAGCAGACCCG
>ONWQ01000412.1 GCA_900321565.1 uncultured Eubacteriales bacterium | reverse complement strand
TCGACTCCTTTGCAACAAATTAAAACTATACTGTCAAACATCTTTTTTCGAGTAGAAGTACCGCATAACTTTCAGACATGGATGAAGGCCCTCTGCACAACACCAATGTGTGCCGTGGTGCTGTTCAGCTTTCCATTCTCCAGTTCATGATTTCGAATGGCCTGGCTGTACCCTGAATCTGCTTGGCAGTATATGCTTCCCCAATCGGGTTCTCAACCAGATCGCAAGGAGTAATGAGATAGTTTTTGTCCAATTCCAGTTTGTATGCTGCATGTGTACCGCAGTGTTCATATGCGCGCAGGATCCATCCTCTCCCATCTTCTGCCTGCTTGACTGTCTCTACAACCAGCCCAACGGCTCGGACGAGACTCAAAGGTCCTTGCAGTTTTCCATCCATACTCAGCAGCAATCCACAGTTAAACTCCCAAGCTTTCTGTGTCACATTGCCTTTCTGTATATCCCCTGTATGTGGATACCAGGCATAACGAATTTTATGGCTGCCGCGATCAATATACTCTCCCGGATAGCGCTGATTCCTCAGGAGATTCATATCTATCGTCTGCCCACGTACGCGAAAACCATACTTGCAGTCGTTCAGAAGTGCTGTTCCCCAGTCTGTCTCACTCAAGTCTACCCATTTGTGCGCACAAACCTCAAACTGAGCCATATCCCATGAAGTATTCTCATGATTCGTACGGTGGACATGCCCAAACTGGATTTCAAAACCGGCCCGATCGGTAATGACAGAGGAATGAAAGGCTGTTCTTAGCATCACATCCTCCTGTTGCCAGTCTATATCCATGTCAAAGCTCAGGTACTCGCCATCCTCTCCTAACCGTACATCAAGTTCAATCCTGGAATTCCCATATCTGTAGGTCTGCCTGCAAACTGCTTCCGCTCCTTCCATCATGAATTGCTGTTTATCAAGCATGAAATACTCCGGTTTCCTGTCGGTATACTCAATAGCAATGTCCCAACTATCTGCATGTTGGTCTTGCCATACTGTATACCGGTTTGATGGTGCTGACACACTCTCCAGGCCGCTAGCCTTGTGCAGGCATGAGATCAGTGCACCGCTTTGATCAAAAACAGCCTTCAAAAACCTGTTTTCCAGCATCATAGGCCCTGAACAGGTAGTCAGTTTTCCGATGCGTTCCCCTTTTTGCCCGGTATATCCCATGGCAGGCACGGTCACTCGCCAGAATCCGTCCCTGTCCTCACGAATCACTGTTCGTTCCCAGGACAGTGTATTCACATACCCCCTGCCAATCTGAGCGAGCAATAATTCCGTATGTTTGCGAACGGTTTTCAGGAGCAATGCATACCGTGCCTGACTCTCTTCATAAACTCTCCGGATGGATGATCCCGGCAGAATATCATGAAACTGATACAAAAGCACTTCTTTCCAAACCGGTTCCAAGATCAATCGCAAGTCCTTCCCGCACAGAACACCCAGCAGTTCCAGATCCCTCAGTGCCAGTTCCAGCTTTCGATTGTACCATTTGTTCTGTGCAGCCGTGGTGTAGGTTCCCTGGTGCCGCTCCAGGTACAGTTCTCCCTGCCATACAGGCAAAAGGTCCCACGAGGCCTGCTTTATGCGGATAAGTGTCTCCTGTGCATTCCCCTGCCGTACTGGACAGAGATCAAACAGGTTATGAACTCTCCTTGCTGCCTCCAGATGCATCTCCCCCGGGCCGCCGCCACCGTCCCCGATCCCGAACAGAATCATTGCCTCATCCGTGATTCCTTTTTCCTCGTAGTTTTCCTCGGCATAACGCAGAGAACGAGGCAGCAAGGGACTGTTATAGGTTTCTTCCGGCAGCATATGTGTGAATATTTCCGATCCATCGATCCCCTTCCATCGAAATGAATGATGCGGGAAACGATTATGCTGGTTCCATGACAGTTTCTGGGTCATGAATGCATCGTGCCCGCTTTTGAGGAGGATCTGCGGAAGTGCGCCGGAGTACCCGAATGCATCTGGCAGCCACAGTACCCGTACATCTTTATGAAACTCTTCCTGGAAGAACCGTTTTCCATACAGAATCTGCCGCACCAGCGATTCTCCGCCCGGAAGGTTCGTATCAGCCTCCACCCACATGGATCCCTGCGGCTCAAATCTGCCTTCTCTAACCTTTTCCTTAACCTGATCATACAACGCCGGGTAAGATTCTCGAATCCAGGCGTACAGTTGAGGCTGGCTTGCCCCAAAAACATAATCCGGATACCTTTCCATCAGTGAAAGTGCGGTTGAAAACGTTCTTGCACCCTTGCGTTTTGTCTCTCGGATCGGCCAGAGCCAGGCCAAGTCCATATGCGCATGCCCTGTTGCCGTGAAAGTGAGCGCGGCGTCCCCTCCGTTTGCTGCCAGAAGTTTCTGTGCAGTCAATGAAAGCATCGCATTGTCCTCTTCAAGGCAAGCCCGGTACAGGGCAAAAAGTACCTGGTTATACCGTGCCCTCTTTCTGTCCGTGCATTTCAGATAATCTACCAAAACTGCAAGATCATAATACAGAGAGTAGCATGCCCTGTTAAGCACTGCAATCTGTGCAAGACGCAGTATACCGCCCTGCATTTTCCCAAACAGGTCATTGTTGCCTGCGTCCATCCAGAAATCCACTGCTGCTCCCGAATGACCAGATTTGGCCCATGGATATATCCACTTGCCCGGCCGCCCTAGGCGATAATCGAATTCTGAGTCCACGCATGTGATTCCCTGTACTGGATTACCAGCCTCATCTACGATCAGGCCTTCCCCACTCACATCCAGCAGCATGACGGTCTCCCGTCCTTCGCATTCTTCAGGGATCACTCCTGAAAAGTGAAACCACGCACAGTCAAACAGCCGATGGCTCCAGGCTTCTCCTGGCTTGAGCTCCACATATCTGCCACACATCCTTTGCTCATAAGGCACCGGCTCTTCCGTCACAAAAGCCGTGACCGTGAGCGGTGCCAGTGGAGTATAGACCTCCTGTTCCAGCTGTGTCATACGGTCCTCGATCCTGCTTAAATAACGATCTGTCAAGTATGCCATATCATTTTCTCCTGCCCTGGTCATGATTTTTCAGAATGTGTATATATGTGTATATGTGTAGTCAACCCATCCTGGGTGATCTTCACTTCCTGTTATGGCTACTTCAAATTATACCGTGAACAGTGTTATGGTCAATAATCTGATCGCTTGTTTTTATGATGTCCCCAACACATGCTGTATTGCCCTGCTTTTTCAGTGCTGAGAACATTGTGCTCAGAGCCTGCACAGAGTACGGCTTTATCGGCACAGCCAATAACCAGTACTGGGGCTTTGGTGAAAGCTTTACCTTCTCCATTGCTCCGGCGGAAGGGGATACTGCGGACCTTCTCCTGGCCATGTCACTGTTCGCGAATCCGGGGAACATTGAATCCGGTATTCTGTACCATGGCAATGCCGGGGATCCGTATGAACTGGTCTTTGTTCCTGAAGAGTCCGGT
>ONWQ01000511.1 GCA_900321565.1 uncultured Eubacteriales bacterium | reverse complement strand
CCACGGACAGTATGTCCCCGGCTCTGCGGGATATCATTATGGAAAGCGCCTGGTATGCCCCCGACCGGAAAGAATGGGTATACCACCTGCGCAACCTGACAGCACAGATCACGGCCTGGGTCAGGCAATACTATCATCAGCCGGATGAACGTCCCTGGGTTTTGCTGGCCGGGTCTCCGATCGTCTTTTCCAATGAAAAACTGCCGAATTTGCTGGAAGCCTCCGGACTATACCTGGCTGATCGTGCGGACGCCATCGCACTGCAGACAGATATTCCATGTGCAGATGCCGGCCATTCTGTACAAAGAATGCTTCGCAGGACAGCAGATCTCCGGATGCGGATGGAAACCTCCGGATCCTGGATCTCAAACGACGGACTGTTGTCCGCAGTGCAAAACCGGCTGGAACATCTGCCTGTCAGCGGAATCATCTGGCATGTGCTGAAGGGGCAGATCGAATATGATTTTGAACTGCCGAAGGTGGAAGCGCTGGCTGCAGAATATGATGTGCCTGTAATCCGCCTGGAGACGGATTATCAGCAGCAGGATGTGGAACAGCTCCGGATCCGACTGGAGGCATTTGCTGAAATGCTGCGGGTGCGGAATCAGGAAAGGGTACGGATTGCGCAATGAAAAAGAACAAAATCCTGATCGCGGTACTGATTGCCCTGATGCTGGCCGTGCTGGCATACTTTGCAGCCGATATTCCGTTCTATACCTATCCTGAAACGGGAGTCACCGCATCCCTTCAGTCTGAAACCGATACGGAGCTGACATTCTCCGTTGCGGGCAATGCGGTTTTCTCTCTGGGATGGTTTGAGGCAATGATGCCATTTACGATCATTGTCGGATTGTCTTTGGTCTGTATCCTGCTGGATGTGTTGCTGCGAAAACGCCTGTACCGGAAAAACAATGTCCCCTGTGCGCGTACGGAAAGAATGAAATTTGGCAGAAAGCAGAACCTGCCTCGGTTCGGTTTTGAAATGATCCGGTGGAGCATAATGATTCTCAGCTTTGTGCTTCTGATCTGGGGCGGAAAAATTCTTGGCACTGCCCTCTCCTCCCTTCAGCTGCCAATTCTGGCCTGTCCATATAATGAAGAGCAGCTGACAGGCGCAGGCTGTTTCCTGTTCAGCAATCTGGATATGCTAGCAGAATCTTCTGTGGATGAAATCCTTTGGTTTGCCGGAAGCTTTATCGTCTGTGCCGTGCTCTTCGGACGGCTGCTGTGTGGTTTTGTCTGTCCCCTGGGCTTTGTGCAGGATGTGATGCATGAGCTGCGGCAGAAACTGCATACCGAGGGCATCCCGCTCAATGAGAAACTCTATGCGGGGTTGCGGTTCGCCAAATGGATCATGCTGCTGATCTTCCTGGGGATCGGCCTGATCGGCGGAAGCTTCTGTGACTTCTGCCCGGCCATCACCCTGTCTCCTGCACTGGCGGGATTCAAGACCAGCCTGTATTTCAGCGGGTTCATGATGGTTGTCGTCCTGGTAAGCGGTTTCTTCAAGCGCCGGTGCTTCTGCAACATCTGCCCAATGGGCTATCTGCTGGGGTTGCCGCACAAGGTCAGCCTCGTCCGGCTGAAAAAGAACGCTGTTGCCTGTACGGAATGCGGCGCCTGTTATGAAGCCTGTCCCATGGGAATCAAATCGATTTACACCGTGCGGGAAGGCAAAAACGAACTGTCCATTGACGTGACAACCGCTGACTGTATTTTCTGCGGGGAATGCATCCGCCGCTGTCCGGAAGATGGGGCATTATTTATGACCTTTGCTGGAAAGAAGATCTATACCGCGTCCCGGATGAAGTTTATGCGGGATTATACAACCCCGCGCAGAAAGAAGGCTGCTGAAAATGAATGAAAACATGAACATCACTCCGATGAATTCAGCGCAGATACGACAGCAGGAACGCTTTGACCGGAAAGGAACGGCAGTTGCGGAAAAGATGCTGCGTCAGGTCCGGGAACTGAGCCATATGCCGGAAACTCTGGAGCCCTTTCTGAAGACACTGGAAAGCATCTTTTCCCGCAGGGAGGATGCGCTGCGTCCGCAGGGTGTTCCGACTGTCGGTACCTATTGCGTCATGGTTCCGCCTGAGTTGATCTACGCCCAGGGAGCTATGCCGGTGAAACTCTGCGGCGGGAGCTATACCGCT
>ONWQ01000404.1 GCA_900321565.1 uncultured Eubacteriales bacterium | reverse complement strand
AGACGGATCAGCCCGATCCTGGCCGGACTCTGAATATAGTAGCAGGTATCGGATACCTGGATCAGTTCATACATGGCTTTCTCTACCTTCTTCCGCTGCAGTCTCCGCTAGGGTACACGCTTTTCCGGTGCTGTCATCTGCCTTATAGCAGAAGGATCCCGGTGTTTCCACACAGCGGGATCCCCCTGTTCTCTCTTCACAGCCCCGAAAAGCCACCCGAATAAGTTTTACGTTCCAGGATTATTCTGGCTTGCGTTTCCTGAACAGATACTCATCCAGTTCTTTTTTCACCTGTTCCGGAATCTCCCTGTTCACCGGGCAGCATGCCGCGCAGGCCATACGGCGGGTGAACTCCGTGATAAACCCAATGTCCTTCTGAAGCTGATCCATGGAAAGGACGTCCTTCGTGTCATACCTGCAGTGGATGGGTGCCACATTGTTCCCGGCAAGCCGTGCCATGGAAAGTGCAGGCACACCACTGTCCGCAAAAGGTGTAGAGTCACTGGAATAGACCCCGGTCTTCGCGGATACCGGGAACCCCAGCTCGGCACCCATATAGGCAATGTAGTGTGCCAGCCTGTCTTCCGCGGAGACTCTGGCAATGAACTTGCCCATGATGGTGCCGATCATGTCCAGGTTCACATTCAGGACCGTCTTTTCCATCTCCTCCTGATGATCCCGGACATACGCCTTGGAACCCAGCAGGCCCCGTTCCTCACTCCCGCAGAAGACGAACCTGAGTCCATAGTTGAGTTCTTTGTCCTTCAGGGCATCCATGACACCCAAAAGACCTACGCACCCGGTCATATTGTCATATGCACCGGTAGACAGTGACGTGGAATCATAGTGCGCAGTCAGAGTAATCCACTCGTCCCGCCTGCCCGGAATACAGGCGACCACGTTATGGGATGCACCGTCATATTCCCGCTGCTGCACACAGATCCGTACACGCCGGGTGCCGTTTTTCACCAGCTCAACGGCGGACGAGGAATGGATCATCGCACAGAGCACCTTCCCGGCATCACCGCGCACATGCTCCCGCAGATCCCGCTGATCAATATCCTTCTGCGGATAATACATGTTCCCGTACTGGAAAAGAATCCCCTTCACACCAGCTTTGATCAGATCCTGATATCCGAAGAATCCGATCCCCTGCGTATCCAGCAGAACAATTTTACCCTCTGCTCCGGCCAGAGATACCGGGTCCAGGGAAGGCATATAGTACAGTTCACCTTCTGCTTCCCCGCTTCCGCATCCATAGAACGCTTTGCAAGGAATCTCTTTCCCGTCCGCTGTTACAGAGCATGACTGCATGTCTGCCATGGCCACACGGAATGCCTCCAGATGCGCCTGGACTCCCATCTCCTCGCAGCATGCCTTCAGATATTCCGCAACCTGCTTTTCTTCTGTGGTTCCGCTGGTGTGCGGAAACCCGGTCCGGTCAAAAATCTCCTGCAGTTTTTCCGTCGTCATAGTTACCTCCTGGTTGTCTGCATCCTGTATGCATATGGATTCTTTATATTGATTCTGTTATACTTGCCACCGTTTTTCTTGTCAATCCTCTGCAGTTTTCCGGTGCGTTGCAAAAAAAATCGAGAAGTTTATGTGTGAACCGAAGTGCTACATTTCTGTTTATGCAAATGATAGCTTTATGGTGGACGTTACTTTGACCATCTCTATACTTTTATCTTTTCACGACTTGTTGCACTTCCACAGTGCCATAGGATGTTTTTCTATCCTCGACAGTTTTTCAGCATCATCCAACTTCCTTTTTGGCAAAATGCAAAAGTTGAAAAACTGTGCCAGAGTCTTAAAATCCCCGATAATTCTTTTCGAACCTTTCTGCCACTTATCGGATTAATTTTAAGCCATTCTTCGGATCAGCATCTTGCCATCTTTCGGTTTTTTCTTGATTTTTCTTTCATTGTATGGTATTCTCCGTCCAATGGGGAGGGACTTACTTTGAAGAACTATCGCAAACGGATCGTAGATGAAATTCTGGCTGAAAAACTGGAAGGAAAAGGTGCTGTCCTGATTGAAGGCCCTAAATGGTGTGGGAAGACAACCACCGCGGAGCAAATTGCCTCCAGTGTTCTCTACATGGATGATCCACAGTCCATGGAACAAAACATTTCCATGGCTGCCATCAGCCCTAAGAATCTCCTGTCTGGCCAGACGCCCCGTCTTATTGATGAATGGCAGCTTGCTCCAAAGCTCTGGGATGCCATTCGTTTTGAGATCGACCATCGCGACGAACTTGGGCAGTTTATCTTGACCGGCTCTTCTGTACCAGCTGATACAAAAGAAATCACACATTCCGGGACAGGCCGCTTTTCCTGGCTATCTATGCGCCCCATGACTCTGTTCGAATCAGGTGAATCCAACGGCCAGGTCAGCCTCGGCCAGCTTTTTCAGTCACCAGATGCAATCGAAGGCATATCCCATCTTGATCTGAACCAATTGGCATTTCTTATATGCAGAGGCGGATGGCCACGTTCTGTCGATATGAGGGATAAGATTGCTCTGAATCAGGCTTTTGACTATTATGACGCAGTGATCCATTCGGATATTAACCGGGTGGATGGCATTGCCAGGAATACAGATCGCGTAATGCGTCTGATGCGCTCTCTCGCCCGCAATCAGGGCCAGCCTACTGCTGCCGCTGCGATTGCAGCAGATATCCGCGCAAACGATGATACCTCAATGAATCAGGAAACTGTTTCCTCCTATATCGCCGCGCTCAAAAAGATCTTCGTTGTTGAAGATATGCCAGCATGGAACCCGAATCTGCGTTCTCAGACCGCGATCCGAACTTCCGATACCCGTTATTTTGTGGATTCATCGATAGCAACTGCTTCTCTCGGCATTGGCCCCGGTGATCTGATTGCTGATCTCAACACAATGGGTTTCATGTTTGAAACCATGTGCATTCGTGATCTCAGGGTATATGCCGAGTCGCTGGGCGGCAGCGTTGCCCATTTCCGGAATAAAGCCGGTCTGGAATGCGATGCAGTTGTCCATCTTCGTAACAGCAGGTATGGCCTGATTGAAATTAAGCTCGGTGGCGAAAAACTGATTGAAGATGGCGTTGCTTCTTTACAAAGACTGAACAGCCTTATTGATACAGGCAAAATGAAAGCGCCTTCCTTCCTCATGGTTCTTACCGGGACGTCACCATATGCTTACAGGCGCAAAGATGGTATCTATATCGTTCCCATCGGATGCCTGAAAAACTGAGTTCTGTTCCATCATCATGTTTTTCCCCTCCAGTAGCCAACACGCTCAGATCGCCAGGTGAAAAAAGGCTCTGGCGGAGATATTATGGAAAGAAGAACATACTCCCTTCCTTGATGCTTTTGTGTGGTAACGTGATAAAGTTCACATAGTGAAAAAATGCCGGAGGTGTGGATTCTCCGGCTTTTCTTCATTTCATTCGCGCATTTTTAACTTTTCGCCCCACTCATCTTCTGGCATCATCCAGTTGTACAGTTCATGCACCCTGAAAGGAGTGAATCATCGATGACTGCGCGGTATACCTTACCGCTCGAGATATACCTTCACTACCCTCTCCCCGGCACAATTCGAATCACCCATCTCAGCCATCCCCATCAATCCCAGCAAACCATAAAGAAAAGACAAGCCAGCTCGTCCGGATGTGCTTTCTTGAGTAATACCCAATGTTGAGTAGTTTACAGGCAAAAAAAAGGCCGGATTGCTCCGGTCCGATGGATTTTCTGTTTCCGGGATTCACTGTCCTGCGTAGAATGTCTGCGCCCAGTAGCGCCCTTCGTAGCACCCCACCCCGATGCTCCTGTAGGAAGCATCCAGCATGTTGTCCCTGTGGCTCTGGGATGCAATCCAGGCATCCACAACAGCCTGCGGTGTCGTATAGCCCATGGCCAGGTTCTCACCATACCCGTAATTCGGATCAATGCCCACTTCATAGGCCACGCTATAGAACTCCCGT
>ONWQ01000403.1 GCA_900321565.1 uncultured Eubacteriales bacterium | reverse complement strand
TTGGCAATGCATTACTGCCGGTTGCCCATTCTATGGACCAGTTTCTGGTTGGCGCTACACAGTCCCAGATCGATGGGGTTGCACGTATTGTAGACCGGTTCGTGGATCAGATGAACATTTCTCTGAACGGTCAGTTTCTGCTACTCGGGAAAACCATGACTGAAATGAACCAGAACCAGAGAGCATCCCTGGACAATTTCCAGCAATCGTTTGGCGCTGTGCATGAAATCATGACTGACGTCACACATCTGCACGACATTTCAGATGCTTTGCTTAAACAGTTTGAACACTATATCCAGGAACTGAGCCTGGCCCGGAACCGCGACGAAGGTTTTGAGAAAAACAGCACCGAGCTTCTTGGAAAAATGCACCGCATGAGTAATGAACAGTTGCAGGTATTGGATACAGTACGCAAAATGCAGGATCAGCTTATGACGGATGCGCACCGGTTTGAACAGTCCACGAAAAAAGCAGTGGAGAGCATGCAGTCCTCCGAGCTTCATCATACGCAGGCTCTGGCTGACACGGAAGAACAGATGCAGGCTGCAACCAAGGCGTTGGCCGACCGTTATGCCTCGTTCTCCAAGGACATCATTGAAGGGCTGAGTAAAGCCATCGGCATGTTTGAACAGAATATGCAGGAAGTATTCTCAGAAATGACCGAACAGCTGCAGCTTCTGAATACAAAAGCCGGTGCAGGAGACGTCCTGCTCACTGCCAACAGTCTGCAGCAAACCCTGGCCGAAATGGAATCCGCAGTCAAATCCATTGAGAAAACTGTTTCAATAACATTCAAAGAGAAGGTGGATACGGATGGCACGACAGCGAACCCATAACCAGCGTGCGGGTCGCGGGAACAGTGGCAGCAGCTGGATCAGCTATTCAGACATCATGGCCGCTCTTGTTCTCGTATTTGTACTGTTTCTGGTCTATAACCTGTACCATTATAATCAGCTTCTCCTGATCAAAAGCAAGGAATTAGATACACAGAAAACGCTTGTTTCCAATCAGCAGAAACAGCTGGAAGAACAGGCTGGGATTCTGATCGTACAGCAAGCCAACCTGGATGCTGCTTCAGCCGAACTGATGCAGATCCGTCTCGAGCTCAGCGATAAGGAAGATGAGCTCGAACAGCAAACGATCATCCTGATCGGGAAACAGGAAGAACTGGATGAGGCCCGAGCTACACTGGCAGCCCGGGAAACAGAACTGAATCAGCTCCAGCTTCAGCTTGGTGCACAGCAGGAATTATTTGAAGAGCAGACTCGCAGGCTTGAGGAAATGGTTGGTGTTCGTTCAGAGATTGTGCGCGAGCTCTCCAGTGTCCTGGCAGCAAGTAATCTTGCTGCACAGGTGGATCCAAACACAGGCGACATTATGCTGGACAGCAAGGTATTCTTTCAGACCAATTCCTCGGAAATCCGTGAAGACGGTAAAGCACTCCTGAACCGGTTTGTACCTGTATATCTGAGTGTGCTGCTACAGGATCAGTACAGAGACTATGTCGGTGAAATCATCATTGAAGGGCATACTGATTCAAGTGGCACATACATACGGAACCTGCAGCTCAGCCAGGATCGTGCTCTTGCCGTCGCCACCTATTGTCTGGAAATGCCCGGGCTGACTGCTGAACAGCAATCCATGCTGCGCAGTATTCTGACCGCAAAAGGACGCTCTTATAATGATCTCGTATACAATGAGGATGGAACAGAGAATCAGGAAGCGTCACGTCGTGTTGAATTCAAGTTCAATCTCAAGGACTCTGAAATGATCAATGAAATGAACCGCATCCTGACCATGAACACTACTCTGATACCCGATGGAACTGGAGAATAAACAGAATGAAACCCGTTGCCATATTCCTTATCATTGCACTCCTGATCGCGCTGATCGGAACCGGATACCTTTATACAAACTGCAAGATTTCTGCGACTGAAATCCTGCTGACAACTTCTGATGCAGCAAGTCAGGAAAGGTTTTTTTCTCAGCTGAAGCAGCAGGTTGCTGATGACTCAGTCGAGGGTGTTCTTTTCGATCAGAGCCTCACAGAAAACGCCGATGATTACCAGTTTCTGACTTATTCAGTGCATCTGCTGAACCAATGCTATATCCCGGCCGATATGATCGAGTTTCAGGTTACGCCTGCCGTCGGAGATATACTTCAGATCGGTGACACCGCGAACCATACACTTGCAGCGCGTTCTGAGGATACCTTTTCTGTAACCATACTCACCCGGAAAGATGTGGACGCTGTCCGGGAAATCAATTGTTCTTACTATCTCTGGGGGATTCCGTTTTATCAGAAAATGCACTACTCTTCGTACTGAACGCCGTTACAACTCAAACAATCAGGAATACATCCTCTAAAGAAAAACCAATCGGGATGACAGAGATCATCTGTCCCGATTGGTTTTGTTTATATTTCAGTCCATGGTTCCAGTGAACGCACGCGCCGCATCATTCATCTGCTTCATGCGATTCTGTGCCGTTCGCCAGGGCCTTTGCATACTTTTCACTCATAATGTCAATGGAATACAGATAGGGTTCACCATTGATTTCAGCATGGCATACTTTGATATCCTGATACTGAACGTCGTCCTGCATCAGAGAGATCACAGCATTCATGCGTTCTTTGTCAAGAAAGAATGGCTGTCTGGCGAAATAGTACACCGGTGTAGGCGTCGGAAAGGCCCTGCAGTTAAAACGCACCATTTCTGCTACGGTTCTGGCATCATCCTTTTCGTATGTCAGCATCGCAATCTTGGCATAATTATGCGCCATCAGTTCTTCTGAGTAATAATATATATCCTTTTGTCCCTTGACACTCAGAATATCCTTACATGTTTCATCTTCTGCCATTTCCGCAAGTAACTGATCCAGTTCCGGCTCATCCTTGGCAATCAGTGCCCTGGGCGTAATCAAAGCAGACTTGCAGCGTTCCCGAATAAAATCTGCCAGCAGCTGAGCCCTGGTTTTTTCGGGTTCTGCCTCTGCTTCAGGCTCAGGTTCAGACGGCGGGAACGGATCTTCCACATCCGGTAAAGACTGCAGATAATCCAGAATATCGGGTTTGGTTTCCGAGCCGTTATCCTGTATCGGTTCCTCAGCTTTCAGACCAGACTGTTCAGAACTGCGATTTATTGCAGGATCCAGTGCATCACTGAACTCTCCCGGGATTTCACTCGGTTTTAATTCGACTTCCTTTGAAAAACCTGGTTTTCTTCTTCCAAATAATGCCATGCTCTGCTCTCCCTCTTCCAGTAGACTTTTCCATTCTTTAAAGACAAAGCTCCTGCAAAGGAGCTTGCAGGAGCTTTGTCTATCCAGGTTATACGAATCAAATCAGGCCAAGCTCTTCAAGCTTATCAGCGCAATCTGCCAGATCAAACTTTTCCAGTGTAGCCCGGGTCGGAATACCGGTCTCCTTGTCCCATCCCATGGCATCATACCACATATCCAGGGACTTTTCCCAATCCTCACGATCGAGTTTGACGGTACCTTCCTCAAATGCCTTGAAATCAGGTTCTTTATCGAATACCCAGTCAGAAACACGGTCATGATCTTTCCGCAGGTTGGTGCTGCCCAGATTCAGCTTGAAGCTGACAGCTGTCATCACACGCAGCAGCTGAGAAATACGTTCAGAATCCCGTTCCTGATCCTCTCTTGTATAGTCTTCGCCCAGAACAGCAGACATATACTTTGCATCAAGGTCAAGGTCTCCGATATAATTCCGTTTCTTGCTGGTTGCAATGGTCATCGGATACATCCAGTTACAAAGTGTTGCCGAATCATGCCACTGTTTTCCAATGAATGCCCACTTTGCCAGCTTGATCTTGTTCTCGTTAATAGGCGTGTATTTCTTCTGCGCATCCGTGCAGCCTTCACCGAAGAAATGCTCCAGCACAGGCTTTGTAATCTCATTGTACGGTGCACCGGAAGAGCAGAAATTAATGAGGTGATGGATCATGCAGTCACGGTTATACATCATGGAATACAGTGTACCGGCCTGCCAGCAGTTTTCAGGACCATGATGACGCGGGAAACCATTATGACCAATATTGAAGTTCTTTCCATTGACAAAGTCATAGAAATTCTTCCCTGCCACATTCTTGGATGCGTCATCCATGCCCCACTTCTGATACAGACGATAGGTGCCCAGGCCCAGGTCAGAGAAAACGCCTTCGCGCATGGCAATTCTGCGATAGCAGTCAACCACCCAGCGCGGGTCGCCGCTTTCCATCAGTTTCCACGGAATGCTCTCCCACTCACCGGGATTCAGGCGGTCCAGTACATCTTTCAGCACACCGGTGGTATAGGCCATATTAAAGTCTTCATAAAGATTACCATAATTGCACCATACACCGTAGTCATCCGCTGCACGGCTACCAGCGCCGCCAAGAATCATCTTTGCATCGCCGGCATCAGCGAAATCATGTGTTGAAGGAACAGAGTTGCCTTCAGCATCCTTATGTGCAGGATACCACTCCAGCATCTTAATGATCGGCATGCATGTATTACTTACATGTGTCGGCAGATCATACTCAGCCAGAGGATCCATATCATATTCAGTATAGCATCTTACAGGACAGGATGAGCAGCCGCCCTGCTTGACGGTGTACTTCTCTGCCACTTCACCGAAGTCGAATACACCCTTATTGCAGCGCAGCGCCGCAACATTGA
>ONWQ01000233.1 GCA_900321565.1 uncultured Eubacteriales bacterium | reverse complement strand
GGCGCGCTTTGTGGCGCGGGTGAATGAAGCACTGGCGACGGTGCTGTCCATACAGGAGAGGTACTTTGTTTCATTCAAGATGACTGACGAGTTTAAAGCCATCTTTGGTGAAGCGGAGCTTGGCGAAGTTCCCGCCCTGAATCCTGCCAACATCGATTCGCTGCTGACAAATTTCGTTGTAAATGACACGGGAACGTACTGCATCGACTGCGAATGGGTATGTCATTTCCCCGTGCCCTTTGCCTTTATCAAGTATCGGATATTGCTTTATTTGTACGTCACCCAGGTTCACGAAATGCTGAATGGGACTTCCCTGGAGGAGATGCTCAGCTGGTTCGGCTTCTCCGAGCGTGAGTGTGCGCTCTATTGGAAGATGGACGATCATTTCCAACAATGCGTGCACGGCGAGGGCAGGAAGTATATCTATACGAGCCGCTACTTGAAAAGAGAACTGTCCATTGGCTACATGGAACAGCAGATGCAGGACAGGGAGCAAATCATAGCTTCGCAGGCTGCCATAATTCAGAGCAAGGATAATAAAATCGAGTGCTTGCGGAGAGAGGCTGACGACGGCAAAGCGAAGATTTTTAGCCAGGAGAAAACCATACAGAGCCAGAATGCACAAATCGGAGCGTTGACGAACAGCTATCAGATCATCTCCAATTCCTTTTTCTGGCGCATGACCAAGCCTGCGAGAGTGACAATGGACGGTATTAAGAGGATTATCAAGAAAAACGAGACGCTGTATCTCTTCTTCCGCACGTTGAAAGACGCGTTGCGACATGGCGTGAAATATGCAAAGGAAAGACGGAACAAGTATCTCGAAGACAGGGACAGGATCCGGAAAGCGAACAGCTGGCCTTCTGAGGCAGAGATGGCGAAACAACGCGGCGAAACCTTTGAGAAGGCAATCACTTTCAGCGTTCTGGTCCCGCTGTACAACACGCCTGAAAAATACCTTCGCGCCATGATTAAATCCGTTCAGGATCAAACCTATGCACAATGGGAGCTGTGCCTTGCGGACGGAAGCGACGAAGCGCATAGCTATGTGGGGGAAATCTGCGAGAAATTGGCCCGCAAGGATAAACGCATCAAATATAAAAAACTCGAAAGCAACAAGGGAATCTCGGAGAACACCAATGCTTGCATCGAAATGTCTGCGGGGGAATATTTTGCGCTGCTGGATCATGATGATGTGCTGCATCCTTCCGCTTTGTATGACAATATGAAAGTGATCTGTGAGCGCGATGCCGATTTTATCTATTCGGACGAGGGCATCTTTCACGAAGAAATCTCAGATACCTATTATTCGCATTTCAAGTCGGATTACGCGCCGGACACCCTGCGCAGCTACAACTATATCTGCCACCTGACGGTGTTCAAGCGAACACTGCTGGAAGAAGCGGGCGATGGGCTCAGAAGCCGGTATGACGGCAGCCAGGACTATGATTTGGTTCTGCGCCTGACAGAGAAGGCAAAGCACATTGTCCATATCCCCAGGGTGCTGTATTATTGGCGGTCACATTCGGCCTCTGTTGCTTCCAGCGTCGGAGTGAAGCCCTATACCATTGATGCAGGCAAGGCTGCGCTTGCCGACCACCTGGCGCGGGTCGGCCTGAAGGGGACGGTGATGGATTCCACGTTCCCGTCCACTTACCGGATTCAATATGAAATTGAGGGGACGCCGCTGGTCAGCATCGTGATTCCCAACATGGACCATGTGGACGATTTGAAAACGTGCATCGATTCTATCTCTGCAAAATCCACCTGGAAAAACTGGGAAGTCATCGTCGTTGAAAACAACAGCAAGAACCCTAAAACCTTCGAATATTACCGTACCCTCGAGGGCCGTCCCGAGATAAGGATTGTCACCTGGGAGGGCGACTTCAACTTCTCGGCCATCTGCAATTATGGCGCGAAGGCGGCAAAGGGTGATTACATACTGCTGTTGAACAATGACATCCAGGTGATCACGCCGGACTGGCTGGAGCAGATGCTGATGTTTGCCCAACGCAGCGACGTGGGCGCCGTCGGTGCAATGCTCTATTACCCGGATGAAACTATTCAGCATGCGGGCCTCATCATTGGAATCGGT
>ONWQ01000400.1 GCA_900321565.1 uncultured Eubacteriales bacterium | reverse complement strand
TTCTTTCCGCTGCCGCAGGGGCATGGGGCATTGCGCTCGGTCGTGCGGCAGAGTTCGCGTTCTTTCTGTATGAGTATTTCCATGATCACCCTGCGTCCGCTCCCTGCAGCGGACAGGCGCATGGCAGATTTCAGGCGTGGCACGGCATAGGCGAAGAAGCTGCGCAGCCCGTTGCAGAGCACATACTGTCCGGGCTCACCTTCCGCTGAGATACCAAACCGGTCCTTGGGGCAGCCGCCATGACAGAGCGCAAGCCAGGGACAGGCGTGGCATGCATGTGTGAGCCCGTCTGCTTTCTGTTGTCCGAAGTGCTTCTGCTGCGGGGAAGCCATGAGATGATCCAGTGTATCCTCCGCTATGTTCCCGATCCGGTATGCGGGGCGCACGAAGTGATCGCAGGCGAACACGCTTCCGTCCTTTTCAATCACAGGCACCTGACCGCAGGTCCTGCGCATCCAGCACAGATTGGCTTCCCTGCCGCTGAGCACCAGTGCCATTTCACTGAACAGCTGGACTTCCGTCCGGTCCAGGTCATGAAACAGCCACTGCGCGAACACATCGCAGAGGAACGCACCGTACTGCTCTGCTGTGACCGAGTCCGGGGTCAGCTGACCTTCATGATCGCGGCGGATGATGGGAATGAACTGCATCCAGCCTGTATTCAGGTCCCGCAGTGCCTGATAGACCGCAAGCGCATTCTCCGCCGTGGTGGAAGTGACTGTGCACAGCAGGTCCGGCTGGATCCCGTGCGCCTGAAGCAGACGGATGCCATCGACGATACGTGCATACGTTTTTTCACCATCCGGTCCGGCACGGTAAGTATCATGGACAGACTCGGTCCCGTCCAGACTGACACCGACGTCAAAGTGCTCCTGACGGAGAAATGCACACCATGCTTCGTCCAGGTTCAGTCCGTTGGTCTGCAGGCTGTTCCAGCATTCCCAGCCATCGGGCAGGTATTTCTTCTGCAGGGCCACGGCCTTCTTATAGAATTCAAGGCCTGCCAGCATGGGCTCACCGCCATGCCAGGTGAAGGAAACCACCGGGCCCGGGACACTGGAAAAATAATTGCGGATGCACGTTTCCAGTGTGTCTTCCGACATCCTGCCCCCGGGCGAGCTGCCCGGGGTGTGCAGGTAATAGCAATAGGAACAACGCATGCTGCAGGCCGAGCCTGCCGGCTTGAGCATCAGAACAAGCGGAGCGCGCTTTGCAGGCATGTCTTTCCCTCCGTGATTCATGTCTTCAGGTACCGGTCAAAGAAGGCGAGGGTCCGGTTCCATGAATCCATGGCGGCTTCCTGACGGTACATGGGCTTGTCATAATACCATATGCCGTGCCCGGCCCCGTCATACCGGTGGAACTCATAGGTCTTGCCTCCGGCTTTGAGCCGTGCTTCCAGGAGGTTCACGTCCTCAGCAGTGGGATTCCGGTCATCATTGCCGAAGATCCCCAGAAGCGGGATCTGCAGTTGTTCAGTGAACTCAATGGGTGCCACAGGGCGCGCCGGGCTCAGCTGCTCCGGCGGCATGATCACACCACCGCCCCAGCAGTCGACTGCGGCGTCAAACCCGTCCACAGTGCAGGCAGCGAGGAAGGCATGCCGTCCGCCTGAACACATGCCGATCACACCGGTTTTGCCATTGGACTGGGGCTGGGAGAGAAGAAAGTCCAGGCACCCCTGCACATCGCCCATAACACTGGCGTCATGCACGCCGCCGGCTTCGCGCATCCGGGATGAAACTTCCGGGGGTGTGCCAAAGCCGAAGTCCTGATAGATATCCGGACAGACCACACTGTAGCCGTGATTGGTAAAGCGATAGCAGGTTTCCCTGCACCATTCGTCCCATCCGGGCATATGCGGGATCAGGACAATGCCGGGATGTGGTCCGCTCATCAGGGGCCGGGACCAGTATGCATGGACATCCTTGCCGTCGTGGCCTTTGAGAGAGATGGTTTCTGCGATCAGGCCGGAGTATGCATCGGTCTGAAAATCATTCCACATAAAGCGACCTCCTTCAGTTTCCGCCGGAAAGTATAAGGCATTTTTTCTTGCATATATTCGGCATGATCTATGCAGTTCCTTCCCTGCGTTTGATCCGGGATAACAGGACGGCGTTTTTCCTGGAAACTCTGCCGGGGAAGTTTATCGTTAAACCTGAACCAAGGTATCCTGTCAGGTTTACAGCCCTGAGGGAAGACCATCCGCATCCTGTGGTCAGATCCAGGTGCTGTGCTGTGTATCGGCAGGGAGAAGCAGGGCAGAGCTGGAATATGGGTGGACTGCGATACGGTCAACCCGAACACATGAGGCAGGACAGAGAGAATCTGGTATAATGGTACCGGGGAGCATGGTCTGTCAGGAGTATCTGAACAGGCCCGAATATACGGATTGCATGAAGGGGAGAATCGGAAGTGCAGAA
>ONWQ01000396.1 GCA_900321565.1 uncultured Eubacteriales bacterium | reverse complement strand
GCTCTTTTTGTTTTCCGTACATTGCATGAGGCTGCGTACCCAATAAGTAAAAATGCATGACCTTTCATCCTTTCGGATGTTGGACATACTGGAGCTTCTCACAGAGGATGCTCCGGACAGACTGTTTACCCTCGGCGGCGGGTGTGATGCCGATGTACCCGGAATTGTATACATGAATGAAAAGTATCACGGCGAGCTGGCTGTCCTGTAGCTGGATGCGCATGGGGATCTGAATACACCCGGAACATCCTCCTCTGCCCTGTTTTATGGTATGCCGCTGCGCGCCGTCATGCATGAATCCTGTTTCGGCCTTCTGGAAAACAGGCTGCCACTGCGTGCCACGCAGGTCATACACATCGGCGGCCGGGATCTTGACACGGCCGAGGAAGCTTTTCTGCATTCTCCGGGATCCGCAGCTACAGCGTTCAGGACCTACGTTCCGGCAGAATACCGGAAGACACCGGTACCGGTCCTGTATACATACATCTGGACCTTGATGTTCTGGACCCGGCTGTTTTTCCGCACACACCTCTTCCCGTCCCGGGTGGTCTGGACATGAAGGACGTCATGGGTATACTGCATGCCTTCCGGAGTCGTCTTGCCGGGCTCGGAATATTTGAGTACGCGCCCTGCGGGCACCGGCACCCCGGCATGGAAGAACTCATACGGTTCGGCCTGGCCCTGTGAAACCCGGTCCTTGCTTTCATCCGGGAAAACACGATCCCGGTGCTTTCATTTTCCGCACAGAAAAAGCTGTGAAGACAGGCGGTATGTTGTAAACATATCACATTGCCTCTTCACAGCTTTGATCAGTTCAGCCAGGAATTCAGATGCCCAGTGCAGCCTTCAGCTGTTCCTTGGGCTGTACACCCATGGTACGGGCAGCCACTTTGCCGTTGCGGAACAGCATGACGGTCGGAATGCTGCTTACCTGGAACTGCTGTGCCAGGCCCATTTCATCATCCACATTCACCTTGCCGACAATGATTGCATCATTTTCTTCCGCAATCTCGTCCACGATCGGGCTGAGCATACGGCACGGGCCGCACCAGGATGCCCAGAAATCAAGCAGGACCGGCTTATCTGCCTTCAGAACTTCTGCTTCGAAATTTGCTTCTGTGATTACTTTAACTGCCATTTTGATTTTCCACCTTTCCTAAATTCAGAGCATTCTGCACATGGAACATACCGTTTCCCTGTCGGCCTGTCAAGTGCATTTCGTATTGAATACAGTCCATATCGTCAGTCTTCAGTCTGACTGAGCAGCTTATGAAGAATTGTGTACAGTGCACCGGCTTCTTCCGCGGACAGCTTGAAGCACTGGCCGATGTTACCTGGAATACTCCGGCAGGATTCCTTCAGCTCCGTGCCCTTTTCTGTCAGCTCAATCAGGACGACCCGTTCATCTTCTTCTGACCTTGACCGGGTTAGGTATCCTTCCGATTCCAGTTTTTTCAGCACAGGCGTCAGTGTTCCGGTGTCCAGATACAGCATCCGGCACAGATCCCGGATGGAGACTGCATGCTTTTCCCAGAGCACCAGAAACACAATGTACTGCGTGTATGTCAGCCCCAGAGGCTTGAGATACGGTGTATAGGCCGATACAACCTGCCTTGCTGCTGCGTAAAGCGGAAAGCAGAGCTGGTTTTCCAGTTTCAGGACTTCATCCGGCTGCATCCCGTTCCCCTCCCCTTATGACCTGCTTACAGCAGGCTTTCTACACACTTTCTGACATCCTTCATGTCTGCAGTCGGCTCGAACCTTGCCACGACATTCCCCTGCCGGTCGCAGACAAACTTGGTGAAGTTCCACTTAATGTCAGGATTATTCTTGTAATCCTTGTCAACCCGTTTCAGCATCACACTCATGGCCAGTGCGGCAGCACCCTTGCCGAAGCCTTCAAACCCTTTCTGGGACTTGAGATAGCTGTAAAGCGGGAGTGCGTTTTCACCGTTCACATCACTCTTGTGCATCTGCGGGAACTGTGTGTTGTACTTGAGTGTGCAGAACTGATGGATTTCCTCATCGTTTCCGGGTGTCTGGTTCGCAAACTGATTGCAGGGGATATCCAGAATTTCCAGCCCCTTATCATGATACGCTTCATACATGTCTTCCAGATCCTTGTACTGAGGCGTGAATCCGCATCCGGTTGCTGTATTGACAATGACGACAACTTTGCCTTCAAAATCCTTCAGAGCCTTTTCCTGACCTTTCATATCAGTCACAGAGAAATCATAGAGCTTCATTTCTGTTCCTCCTGTCAATTTCTATTTGATCAAATTGAATTTGATCGTTTTCTATTTTATCAAATTTATTTTGGTTGTCAACCCTTTTTTCAACATTTTCCATTTACTCCCGGAATTTTCCGAAAAAAAGCCCTGCCCGCTTTCCAAGCAGACAGGGTGAAATTACGATTCGAAAATCCAATCAGAGAATCAGGGATTACAGCACGCGCAGAATACAGCCTGCGCCGGACTCAAGGCGCCATCCGTCATGCCCGTCCGGTTCAACATCGCCCTGCTGATACAGGAGTGTTCCCCGTGCATTCCAGCAGATCGGTTCCATGGACGGGTTCAGGATGACAATCACCTTTCCGGCATCCGTACCCCTCTTATATACCAGCGGCAGCGCATCCGAGACAAGCTCAAATCCGGCACGGTTTCCCAGTGCCGCCTCCTGCAGCCGCAGATGAATCAGTGTCCGGACCGTATGCAGAAGACTGTCCGGGTCCGCTTCCTGCTCTTCCACAGTCGGACGGTCTGAAGACGTGTCCACAGGCAGGTACAGCTTATGCGGCGCCGCCTGCGAAAATCCGGCGTTCGTCGTATGATCCCACTGCATGGGCGTCCTGGCACCGGTGCGCTGGTATCCGCCTTCCTTGCTCTTCAGGTTTTCCAGATACCTCAGGCCGATCTCATCCCCATAGTACAGGAACGGGACGCCAGGCATGGTCATCAGGAACAGGAAAGCCAGCTTCATCTCATCCTGTGACAGGTGCCGCGCCATACGGTCCATGTCATGGTTGCCGGACGGGATACAGATCATGCCCGTATCCCCGGCCTGGCGCGCGTACTCAAGGTATTTCTCCATGAATGCACGCAGGCTGTGGTTTCCCTGCCTTGAGAAGTATGGTGCAGGCCCGCGGAACAGGTCCAGATAATGGGACGGACCAAAATGCAGCAGAAAGTCCATATGGAAGCCGCCGCGCAGAGAGTGTTCCGGGTTCCCCCATTCCGAGATCAGGGCACAGTCCGGGTACTCCCGGTCATAGAACTCGCGGAAATGCTGCCACAGCCGGATGGTGCCTTCCTCGTCCGGGTCACCCTTGACCAGGGACATGGCCATATCCACACGGAAACCGTCACAGCCCATGTCCAGCCAGAAGCGCATGATGGATTCCATTTCATGCACTGTCGCCTGAGGCCCGGGTGCATCCATGGACTGCTGCCATGGCTTTTCCGGGTCAGGCTGATAATACCCGTAGTTCAGTGCCGGCTGGAAGGAATAGTAATTGAAGGCACAGGTGCCGTTCCGTTCCGAAATCCCGCGCAGGTAGCCCATGTTCCCGGGCGTTTCCCTGTTGTCGTTCGTCCATACATACCGGTCGGTATACGCATTGCGTTCCGCCCTGCAGGATTCGCGGAACCATTTGTGTTCAATGGATGTGTGTCCCGGAACCAGGTCCAGGAAGACCCGGATGCCCCGGCTGTGCGCAGCCTCAAACAGACGCTGCATGTCCCGGTTGGTTCCGTACCGCGGGGCAATGGAATAGTAATCCGAAACATCATACCCGGCATCCCCGAAGGGCGATTCAAAGCATGGATTCATCCATATGGCATTGCAGCCAAGACTGCGGATATAATCCAGTTTCTGAATGATGCCCTCCAGATCACCGATCCCGTCCGCATTGGTATCCAGAAAGGACTGGGGATAGATTTCATAGAAGACCGCATGGTCCAGCCATGCGGGACCTTTTCCGAACTGCATATGCTTGTTTCCTTTCCCCGGCTGCTCAGTCAAACCATTTTTCAGGCAGGTAAGCACGCTGGGCTTCGAGCATGTCGTTAAAGAGTGCTTTGGCATCCTGCGGGGTTGCCACGGCCAGCTGCGGATCATTCATGAAGGTAGCCAGGCCGAGTTCGCGGTCACAGGTCAGTGCCGTCTTCAGTGTGTTCTCCTGGTTATAGACATGCCGCGCAATCAGCGGAAGCAGACCGGAAGGCATACGGCCCGCGCAGATCGGTTCAATCCGGTCGCGGGTGAACAGCGCATTGGTCTCCACCACAGCCCCCAGAGGCAGGCCCTGAATCTGTCCGCGGTTGGGTACATTGACATTGGAAACCAGGTCATGAATGCCCAGCAGAGCCTTCAGGAGCCAGTGGCCTTCCTCACCGCTGGGCTTCAGTTCCACTTCCTCCCGGCCGCTGATCAGGTCATCCGACTTTTTCAGGCGTGCATGGAGGTCTTCAATCCGCCAGTCCACGGTAGTCAGTGCAAACTTCCATTTTTTGACAGTTTCCGGGTCCCGGGTATACCACGGCGCGGTGAACTCGGCCAGGTGCCGGTCCCCGGCGGCCGCGATCGCACCAAAGCGCCTGTACAGGTCCATTTTTACAAGGTGTGCACAGCTGAATGTTGACTCTTCCCAGCTCCGGGTACCCTTGGGATCATAGCCTTCCTCTGCATACTTGCGCACAAACGCGTCATACATGGGCATCAGGTCCATCTGCTTGTAGCTTGCCCCGGTCAGGAAGGTGAAATGATTGATGCCGGTCACGGTGGTGTACAGGTCCTGACGCTTCACACCGGGAATGCCGGCTTCGGTTTCCAGCATGCTGCAGAGCAGTTCCTGGGTGCCGAACACTTCATGGCAGCAGCCGAATGCCTTGATGCCCGGGAACACCTCATACAGTGTCCGGACACACAGGCTCATGGGATTCGTATAGTTGATGACCCATGCTTCCGGTGCATAATCGCGGATGGCTTCCGCGATCTCCACAAACATCGGAATCGTGCGCATGGCACGCATGAAGCCGCCTGCGCCTACGGTATCGCCCACAGGCTGCCAGATGCCGAGCCGCTCCGGCATATGCACGTCCGCCCGCATTTCCTCAAATGTTGCAGGGAGAATGGAAATGACCACAAAGTCGGCACCCTCCAGGCCTTCGCGCAGGGAGCCGCTGACCGTATACTCCCACCTGGATACCGCGTTCGGATGACTGGAGATTTTCTCCCCGATGACCCGGTTGCGTTCTGCTGCCGCACGGTCGATATCGTACAGCCGGATTTCGCCGCACATATCCGGATCCATGGCCAGGTCGCCCATGAATTTCCAGGCCCAGCCTCTGGACCCGCCGCCGATGTAACATATACGAAGCTGTTTTGCGTCTGGTTGACGTTTATACATACTGCTGTCTCCTTCTGCCGGCTGTCCGTGGCCGGCCGGGGTTATTATACCCGCAATCCCTGAGCCTGTCCATGACCCGGGCATGATTGCATTCCTGCCGCGTGCTACCTATAATAACCCCTGAATCCGGCACAGAATACCTGCCTACCTGCCCATGCTGTCCAGACCTACGGAGGGAAATACGCAATGTCAGTTCAGAAACAGGAAGCCATGCCACGCCTTGAAAAAACTGCCGAGTGGCGCGGCTGTTTTACAGATGAAGTTCTGCACAAAGCCGAGCAGCTGCTGCCTTCTACCAAGTTTATCCTGCAGAAAGAAACAGACTCCTACATCTCCTGCAGGGTATGCATCAGAAACCAGCGTATCCATGACTGTATGATCCACAATATACCGCGCTATCTGACAGACACATGGTCACAGTACTCCTTCCACTGCAACTGCGGTTCTTACTGGGAGCGCTGCATCCATGAAGCCCTGTTTATGCTGTATTATGAAAACCTTCACGGTCCCTTCAAGGTGACCGAATCGGACAGTGCGTACAAAATACGTCTGGAAAATACCCGCCGGAACCAGGAACTCATGGAAATGGCAGGTACGCGCATTCCGGCAGGCACTGTCTTTCCTGAATGGGCCGGAGAGAAAGGGCCGGTATTCCTTGACCTGGAGGCTGCCACTCAGGACCTGAGCACCAATGCCTATTTTGTCAAACAGTATCAGTCTGAGGTCATCGCAAACAATACATTTCATCCGGCGCCATATTTCCATATCGACACACATCGTGACGGAACCAAGACCATGCTTGCTTCCCTGGTGGTGCGGGAGATCACCGGAGATCACAAAGCCAGTTTTGAGCTGACCGGAAACCGTTTTGCCCATATCACCTGCAACTGTCCTCAGTATGCCCTGCTCAAGGACAGCTCGGTCCTGTGTGATCACATGCTGCGTCTGATCGCCGCTGCATGGAAGTATATCCGCAGCCAGAGCATGGAAGACCTGACGGACCATGCGGCCAGGGACTTCTTCACACACTATGCCCGGCTGGAGACAAGCGATGCTCAGCCTGCTGAGGAAACCATCCGGCGGCGCGCGGATGTGGACATCCTTCCCCGGGTTTCCCTGAATGCCGACGGTGAGCCGCTCCTTTCCTTCAAGGTCGGACTGTCAGGCAGAAAAATGTTTGTTCTCAGGAACCTGGTCAGCCTTGTGTCCGCATACCGCAGGCGTGAAGACTTTGAACTGTCCAAGAAAGAACACCTTGCCTTCAGCGAGCATGACGTTGCACCGGACAGCCGGCGCTGGCTTGATTTCATTTCCCAGCGTATTGATGACATCGAGTCCTTCAATGAAATGAGCAACCGGCGGAATTACTATTCCGTACGCGACGTCTCGGTCTCGGCCAGCATTCCGCTGCAGGGCTCGGTTCTGGACCGGTTCTATGAACTGGCGGACGGCAGCAGCTGTGAATACCAGGATAAAGCCAACTCCGATATCAACAGCAAAGTCATCCCTGTAGGGTACCGAAAGCTGTCCCTGCATCTGGTCACCAGCCGGCTGTCCGATGCCCGCGGACAGTTCATGGGTGTCATTGTGAGCGGGTATGTCCCGCTGCTCATTGCCGGTGCCAACAGCCGGTATCAGCTCAATCATGAAGGGATCAGCCGGGTCACGCCGGAGGAAGAGCGGATCATGGCGCCCTTTGCCAAGGTTGCCAATGCAACCGGATTCTTCCGGCTTCAGATCGGTATCGACCATCTTCAGGAATATTACTACCGGATTCTTCCAAGCCTGATGGAAAACCCGTACGTGCAGGTCGATGACCAGGCCGGTGAAGAAGCACAGCAGTACCTTCCGCCCGAACCGGTGTTCACCTTCTACGCGGATCTGGTGGACGGGATTGCTTCCGTCCGCTGCACGGTTGCCTATCAGGACCAGACCCGGACGCTGGAGATGACTGCGCCTGCCGACCAGGCATACCGGGATGAGATCCAGGAAGAGCGGGTCCGGCAGATGCTGCAGGAGCAGTTCCCGAACTACAGCCGCCAGACCGGTACCTTCTCCTCCGAACCCCTCGACGACGAGAGCCTGTATCTGTTCCTCCGGGACGGCCTTGCCTTGCTCGGCCGGTACGGCGAGGTCAGGGTCACGGATGCCATCCGCGGGATGAGTATACGCAAGGCTCCGGTCATGACCGTCGGCGTCTCAGTGGAAAGCGGGATCATGGACCTGAGCATAACCTCCAAAGACATGTCGCCGCAGGAGCTGCTCAGTGTCCTGGAGAGCTATCACCGGCGCAAGCGCTTTCACCGCCTGAAGAGCGGCGAGTTTGTGGACCTGCAGGATGACAGCCAGCTTCAGGAAATCGATACATTCCTCGGTTCCATGGACCTTATGCCCACGGACGTGATCCGTCAGAAGGCACACCTGCCGCTCTACCGCGCGCTGTACCTGGACCGCATGCTGGAAGACCATGAAGCACTGGTCTCAACCCGTGACCGTACCTACCGCGCACTGATCAAGAATTTCAAGACTATCCAGGAAGCCGACTTTGAAGTCCCCGCATCCATGGAGGACACGCTCCGCCCGTACCAGACCTATGGCTACAAGTGGCTGCGCACGCTGGAGAATGCCGGGTTCGGCGGGATCCTTGCCGATGAAATGGGGCTTGGCAAAACACTGCAGATGATCGCGGTCTTTATGGCTGCCAAAGAAAGTCATGCAACCCTGCCGTCCCTGGTCGTGTGCCCTGCTTCCCTGGTCTATAACTGGCAGGAGGAAATCCGGCGATTCGCGCCGGACCTGAACTGTCAGGTCATTGCCGGAGGATTGCCTGCACGCAAGAAGATCATCCAGAGCCTGGATGTGACCCAGGCGGACGTCTATGTCACTTCCTACGACCTGCTCAAGCGTGATGTCTCCCTGTATGAGTCCGCGCAGTTCCACACCTGTGTGCTGGATGAAGCGCAGTACATCAAGAACCAGAAAGCAGCCATATCCCGCTCCGTCAAGGTACTGCACGCACAGCACCGGTATGCACTGACCGGGACGCCCATTGAGAACCGGCTTTCCGAGCTCTGGAGCATCTTTGACTTCCTGATGCCCGGCTTTCTGTACAGTTCCCAGGAGTTCATCACACGCTTTGAGACACCCATTGCCAGGGACAAGGATGAACAGATGACGGCCAGACTCAAGAAAATGGTCGGACCCTTTATACTCCGGCGTCTTAAGACGGACGTGCTCAAGGATCTGCCTGCCAAGCTGGAAGAAGTGCGGTATGCACGCCTGGACGACGAGCAGCAGCAGCTTTATGATGGCCAGGTGGTGCATATGAAGCAGCTCATTGCCTCCACGACTTCCACCTCCGGTGAGGACAGGATCCGGATTCTGGCTGAACTGACCCGGATCCGTCAGATCTGCTGCGACCCGTCCCTGCTCTTTGAGGATTATCACGGCGCTTCCGCCAAGCGTGAGGCCTGTATTGAACTGGTCCAGAGCGCCATAGACGGCGGGCACCGGATGCTGATCTTCTCACAGTTCACATCCATGCTCTCCCTGCTGGAGGAAGACCTGCAGCGTGAGAACATTCCCTACTTCAAGATCATCGGCGCCACGCCCAAGGACAAGCGCATCCGTATGGTCCATGAATTCAACGAAGGGACCGTTCCCGTCTTCCTGATCTCCCTCAAGGCAGGCGGTACCGGTCTGAACCTGACCGGTGCTGATGTGGTCATTCACTACGATCCGTGGTGGAACCTGGCCGCACAGAACCAGGCGACCGACCGCGCGCACAGGATCGGGCAGACGCGCCAGGTCACGGTCTATAAGCTCATAGCACGCAATACCATAGAGGAGAAAATCCTGGAACTTCAGAATGCAAAGCAGGACCTGGCCGATGCCATTCTGGAAGGCCGCAGCGAGTCCCTGATGAGCCTGAGCAATGAAGAACTGCTCGCTCTGCTTTCCTGAGGCGGCTGTTCCGGGGAACACAGAAACCATGCTGTATGATCAGGATATCCGGGAACCGCTGTACCTGTTCCTTGAAAAGGTCTTCGGGAAGGTCCGGTTTCTGGAGGAAAAGAATATGGGCAGGTCCAGAGCTGACGCCATTCTGGTCCTGCCCGCCGCACTCTGCGGGATTGAAATCAAGTCGGATGCGGACACCTACACGCGCCTTTCCCGGCAGGTGCAGGATTATGACCGGTATTATGACTATAACCTGCTGGTGATCGGACAGTCGCATGCCATGCATGCTGCAGAGCATATTCCCGATTTCTGGGGCATCCTGACGGTCTCGGAGACCGAGGAAGGCATCTGCTTTCAGATGAACCGGATTCCGCAGAAGAACCCGAACTGTGACCTGGAAAGAAAAATGTCCATACTCTGGCGGCCTGAGCTCAACCATCTTCTGGAGCGCAACCGCATGCCGCATTATACGCAAAAGAGCAAGCGGTTCGTGGCACAGTCTCTGCTGCGCCGGGTACCGCCTGCTCTTCTGCATGTACAGATCTCCGAAGAACTCTATGAACGGGATTACACCCGGATCGGACAGGTCATTGCCGACTTCCGTAACGCGCACCGCCGGAGCGGTGTGCGGCGCAGCGGCCGCCGGAAGCGCTCACGTGTGCGCGTCTGAGACCATGTTCTGAAGCCATACGCCCTTGCGGACCAGGTAGAATCCAAGTATGCATTTCAGCCAGTCACCCATCTGGACAAACACTACAATCCATTCCACGGGCAGTCCGGTGAAATGGGACAGGCAGTACGCAATCGGAATGGAGACCAGCCAGACAAAGACACTGTCAAACACAAAGGTAATGATCGTTTTCCCGCCCGAGCGCAGGGTAAAGTATGTGGCATTCATGAACGCCACCTGTGGCCAGAAGAAGGCATAGATCCGCATCAGTGTCGTGGCCAGATGCCTGACCTGATCCGTTGTGTTATACAGACTCGGAAACAGCGGCGCGGTCAGGATCATGACCAGCCCGGAACAGGTGGCCAGGAACATGGAAAAAGCGATCATCTTGTTGTCCGTATCCCGTGCGCCTTCCATATCCCCCGCACCAAGCCTCTGGCCCACCAGGATGGACACCGCACTGCCCATCGACAGGAAGATGGTATTGAACAGGTTTGTAATGGTGCTGCAGATATTCATGGCCGCCACAACACTCAGCCCACGTACAGAATAGCACTGGTTCAGAAACGCCATGGCCGAGGACCACAGTGCCTCATTCACCAAAAGCGGCATGCCCTTGCGGATGATCCGCATGGTCAGTTCGGACGGCACATGCATGGACTGCCAGGCACCCTGGATCCACCGGTTCATCTCCACGTGCCGGTGTGTCCAGATCAGCACAATAGCAAGCTCCACATACCGTGACAGCACGGTAGCCG
>ONWQ01000049.1 GCA_900321565.1 uncultured Eubacteriales bacterium | reverse complement strand
GGCACGCCCGGTATAATAAAAAGACGACTGTGCATCTGTATGCGAACAGTCGTCTTTTTTATTGCATCTGATAATCGTAATCAGCAAAACACTGGATTACTGAGCGGTATTCTCGGTAGAAGCTGCTTCCTGCTGACTACCGGCATTCTCGGTTTCTTCAGGCGCAGTCTCTTCAGTTGGAACTGCCGTGTTGTCAGTAACAGTAAGCAAATCCTCAAGTTGTACACCAAGAAGCGGAAGAATCTCTGATGCACCATTCGTCAAACGATCAGTGATCGTTTCCAGTGATCCTTTAAGCTCATCGCAGGTTTCTACTGCTTCGTCCAAATCATTTTGAAGCTCAGTATTCTTCGTCGTTGCTTCTGCCAGAGAATTCTTCAAATCAGAATTATCTTTTGTCAGTGTTTCCAACTCGCTTGTCATGTCCGCAATAGTTTGCTTTGCTGCAGACAATTCATTGCCAATTGTTACCCGCTGTGAATTCAGTATAAAGCAAACAACAACCGCTACAACAAGTAAAACACAAACCGCTATCTGAATAGGTTTCTTCATTCTGTCAACATCCTTCCCAACGTTTTCAATTGGATTATACAAAGATTTCCTAACTAAGTCAACGCAAAACACGCTTTATCGTTTCCCACCTATGCCATAATGGGCACTACCACATTTACGTGAACAATTTTAGGACAGACAGAAATCACTCCGGAAAAAAACTCTGATCCCATATACATCACCTTCAGCATCGAACCCCAGACAGTACACACCATTTTAGCGTCCTCAAATACAGTCATCTCTCGTGTAAACAACATCATCTTCTGCGTCTTTTACAGGTACTGGTCGCGGATCCTGTTCATACACCCAATGTTGATGGATAGGATTCAGAAATATATGTTTCCTTGTTAACTTGCAACCCAGACAATTGCAAAAAACAAGCATGACAATTAAATGCTTATCAGATGCTGTACCAGCCTGAGCTTTCATGTTAGAATATATGAGATTAAATACATCATGGGCGGTGGCTTGATTGATCCTGCTTTCCAGAATGCGTCGTTTCTTCGGTGCTCAAGATATGACAATCGGTAAGCCAATGGCAAGACTGATTCAGTTTTCAGTACCTTTATTAATCGGAAACTTTGCACAACAATTATACAATACTGTTGATTCCATTATCGTTGGTAAGTATATCGGTGACTCAGCACTGGCAGCAGTAGGCACCTCCGGTCCTATTCTGAACCTAATGCTTGTTTTGTTTATGGGGATAGCTACCGGTGCAAGTATTCTTTCTGCACAGTATTTTGGCGCAAAGGACAGACAATTGCTCAGCAAACTCGTAGGAACCACGTTTTTTCTTACAGCATTTTCTGGAATTCTGATGTCTGTAATCGGAGTATTTACAACACCTTTTTTTATCAGTTTGGTGAATCCTCCGGAAAACATATCGGCAGGTGCTATCACCTATCTTCGCATTATCTTTGCAGGCATGATCGGAGCGGCTGCCTACAATATCTTATCCGGTATCTTACGAGGCATGGGTGATAGCGTTTATCCGCTTCTATACCTTGTTCTAGCCAGTCTGATCAATATTGTTCTGGATTTGGTCTTTGTCCGGAATCTGAACATGGGAATTGCCGGTGTAGCCTATGCGACCATTATTGCTCAGGTAATATCCGGAATCTTATGTACGGTTCGCATATGCAGAATGCGTTCCTATATTGACCTCAATGCACAGACAATGAAGCCAAATTACCCGATTATGCGCAATCTGTGCTCGCTGGGAATTCCAGCCGGTATTACCTCTGCCATCTTTTCCCTGTCAGCAATTATCGTACAAAACCTTACCAATTCCATGGGCGAATTGACAATCGCTGCGAATGTAGCAATTATGCGTGTGGATGGATTCGCAATGATGCCGAACTTTACGTTTGGTACAGCTGCCACAACGTTCGTCGGTCAGAATCTTGGTGCAGGAAAAACCGACCGTATAAAACAAGGAACACATGACATGCTCATCATTGCACTTACGTCTGCAGCTGTATTAGTCGCTTGCATTCTGCTTCTGGGACGCAGCTTAATCGGTATGTTCACGAATACAGCAAGCGTCATCGCCCTGGGAACAAGCGGACTCCACTGGCTTGCTCTCGGCTACATTGCATTTGCCGTATCACAAGTACTTCAGGGCATCATGAGAGGAACCGGTGAAACAATCATTCCCATGTGGATCAGCATTATCAGTACGGTTATACTACGAATGCCTTTAGCATACTTACTTGCCGCATGCACACGATCAGCCGAATGGCCTAATGGAAATCCTGTGGCTTTGTTTGCTTCGTTACTGATCTCCTGGATCTTGGCCATGATTATGACCATAATCGCATTTAAAAAAGGACGCTGGCGTGCGCGTATTGCCGGAGTATATTCCAAGTGAGCGCTGTCTTCATACTAAAAGAAATTCAACTATGCAACCTCTGATCAATTTATAAATGCCCATCGCCTAAAGGTAATGGGCATTTATAAATTGCTGAGATCGGAGTTTTCTCTCGCCAAAAGGATAAACAGTTCTGTTCTGGCTGCTGCGTCTGCAGAATACAATCAGATTGATTCATTCGCATTTTGCACTATGCATATTATTCTGCCAAATCAACTCTCAGAAAACAGCAATATCAACGCACCTCAAAATCAAACATGAAAACGCAGACGCGTTACATCAATTCCAAGTTCTTCTGCTTTTTCAAACATCATTGTAATAAGTTTTGCTCTTGCTGCTCTCTCCTGAGTTCCTTCCTGTGGCAACTGCACCAGAAGATTTTTCATTTCACCCGTTTGATTCGGACAGTACAGCTCGAACATTTTATGCTCTGGATCATCATCATTGACGCGCCATTCTATGAATATCTTTTCCTCATCATTCATATTATCTATCCTCCTGCAAAGAGCTTTCCCCAAGATGATGGTAAACTTTTCTTTTCATGGTCAGATAGCAAGCCGTTCCCCCTAATATATCAGAAATCGGCTCCGCCAGGAAAACACCATTCACTCCCAGTCCGATTCGCGGCAGTAGCAGGGTTAATGGAACAACAATCACGATTTTTCTCAATATGGAAAAGAATATCGCATACTTGGCAAAACCAAGTCCTTGAAACACAGATTGCCCTGCAAACTGAAAAACCATAAAAAAGAAGGCTGCAAAAAAGATGCGCATTGCGGAAACACCGATCAAGATTAACTCTGAACCATCGGAGAACACGCGTAAGAACATTTTCGGAAACAACATGATGATGATCCACGCTATCAAAGTGTAGATAAATCCAAGAATAGTTACAAACCTAATGCCTTCGCGTACTCTCTCCATTCTTTTCGCACCATAGTTATAGCCAAGTACCGGCTGTGAGCCACTTGTCAGCCCGCTAATGGGCAAAGTAATTAAGTCACGAACAGAACACAGTATCGTAAAGAGAGAAACGTATAAGTCACCGCCATAACCCTGTAAGGTTGAAGTGCAAGCGCCTTGGACGACTCCGTTTGTTGCCTGCATCATAAAACCAGAACTGCCCAGCAGGATGATTTTTGTCGAAATGTCTCTATGAATCCTCAACATATGAATTCGGATTCTGCACGGAGCTCTCCGCCCGAACAGAAAAACTAATGCCCATATGCAGGAAGCGCATTGTGCAATCACCGTAGCCAGGGCGGCGCCCTTCACGCCCCAACGAAAGACAAATATAAACAAAGGATCGAGTACCAGGTTGATGATTGCTCCAATAAGTGTCGTCAACATTCCGATTACCGGAAATCCCTGTGCATTGATAAAACCATTCAGACCGGTGGAAAGCATGGCGAATGGGGTACCAAGAAGATAAATCTTCAGATATGCATCTGCATATGTATATGATACATCGCTTGCCCCGAACAAAAACAGCAGGCTCCG
>ONWQ01000395.1 GCA_900321565.1 uncultured Eubacteriales bacterium | reverse complement strand
GCATTCCCGCCATTATGGGCAGCATTCACACCCGAATCAAGTTCTTCATAGACATGCCGCACCCCGGGTGCTTTCTGCTTGCCGGACTCAGCTTCCTGTGCCTGCGCCAGGGGTTCATTCATTTCCCTGGTGCTTGTGATTCTTGCCCTGGGCATGTCCGGACTTGTGCGCAATGCAGGGAGACTGACCCGTTCGAGCATGTCATTGAGCCGGTCCATCCCCACATGATTACAGATGGCATGCTGGATCAGATAGGAGCGCGTGTCCTCTGAACTGAGCACAGGCATTCCATAGATGCTCAGCGCATGCTGTGTCTGCGCCAGCGTCATCTCTGCGGCCATGCAGATGGCAATGATATAGTCTCTTTCCGTGGTATGCTTATCCCCGCGCAGCAGTTTGTAGGTATAATCCTGCGAAAGGCCTGCTCTGAGTGCAACATTCTTTCTGGATATCTTATGTTCCCGGAGCATCAGCTCCATGAATGCCGGAAAATCCCCCGGGTATTTCCGGCTGTCCATACTCCGGGCATATGCCTCAATCGCTTCACTCTGCCCGATTTTGAGCATCTGTATGACTTCAGACTTGTCAATGCCCGCCATATACTGTTCCTCCTGATCCTTCCCTGCATATGGGTTGTTCCATACACAAGGATACGGATTTTTCCGGAATTGTGTGGACCACACAGGTCCATTTTTGCATTCTTTCCGGAATATCATTCCTGAAACAGCAAAACCGTTTTCGTCTCTTCTGCATGTTCTGCATCCGGATTCAATTTCCTTTTATGCACTGCATCCGTCTGCCTGCCGGATTGCAGCGCCTTACAAAAACGAGCCACGAAAAGCGTTCTGCTCTTCGTGGCCGTCTGATTCTGCAGTGAGGTTTTGTTGCAGGTCAGCCTTTCACACTGCCGACAATGATTCCCTTGACAAAGTACCGCTGCAGGAAAGGATAACTGCACAGGATCGGAATGGTCGCAATAATGATCTGAGCGCACCGCAGGGAACGGTCATTGATGTCTGCAAATGCGGCAATCTCATCCCCGTCAGCAAACGTGAAATCCTGCCCGATAAGCGTCTGACGCAGGAATGTCTGCAGAGGACGCAGATTCACATGATCCATGTACAGCATGCCGTCAAACCACTGGTTCCAGTGATAGACCATACAGAACAGGGTCATGGTGGCAACCGCCGGCATGGAAACCGGAACATAGATCGTCAGCATGGTCCGGAAATGGCTTGCGCCGTCGATCAGGGCCGCATCTTCCAGCTCAGTCGGAACCTGACGGAAGAAGTTCAGCATCAGGATCAGGTCATAGACCTGCACGGCTGTGGGAAGCACCAGTGCCCAGATGGTATTGCGCAGTTTCAGTGTGGAGATCACCATATAATTGGGGATCAGGCCGCCATTGACCAGCATGGTGATGAAAAAGAACCAGGCATACAGCGTGCGCCCGTGAAACTTGTTTCCCGGCTTGGACAGCGGATAGGCTGTCAGGCACAGCAGGACCAGATTGATCGTTGTACCCAGCAGGAGACGGTACACCGACATCCGGAATGCGTTCCAGAAGGCCGCGCGCTCCAGCAGGTATGTGTAGCTCTGCGTGTTGGTACCCATGGGCCAGAATGTCACAAGACCTGCATCAATGTATGCATTATTGGACAGGGAAACCGACAGGACATGGATAAAAGGGAGCAGGCAGATGGCTGCCAGGAGCAACAGCACCGTAATATTCACGGTCTGAAACATGATCCGTCCCGGATTGGAACGCCGCCGCACCCTTGTTTTTGCCGTGGACCGGGTCATCCTTCTCCCCTCCCTTCAGAACAGCCTGTAATCAAACAGTTTATAGGCCACAGCATAGGCTGTGGAAATAAAGAACAGGGAAACAACCGACCGGAACAGGCCCACAGCGGTTGCCGGGCCGAATGCGCCGTTTTCAAGGCCCAGACGATAGACAAACGTATCCAGTATATCTCCGCTCTCATAGACAATGGGCTTGCACAGGTTATACAGCTGGTCAAACCCGGCATTGAGCACACGGCCGAGTGCCAGGACCATCATCAGGACCACAGTCATGCGGATGCCAGGCAGTGTCACATGCCACGCCTGCTGCCAGCAGTTGGCGCCGTCAATCTGCGCTGCCTCATATAGTGTCACATCAATGCTTGTGATGGCAGCCAGGTATACAATCGTTCCATACCCGAAGTTCTTCCATACGTCTGTTGCGATGACCGTACCTCGGAAGTAGCGGTTGTCGCCCAGAAAATAGATGGGTTTTCCGCCAAGTGCAGTGATCAGCTTATTCACGATTCCGGTGCCCGGGGACAGCAGATCGATCAGGATCCCGCCGAATATGATCCAGGAAAGGAAATGCGGGAAATAGATGATCGTCTGGATCGGCCGCTTGATCCTGGACTCCCCCAGCTCATTGAGCATCAGTGCGACCGTGACCGGTACCAGCAGGTTCAGCACAATCTTGGCCCCTGCGATCAGGAACGTGTTTCTCAGTACCGGGAGGAAGTTCGGAAGTGCCAGAACATACCGGAAGTTATCCAGACCCACAAAGCGCTGATCCCCGAACAGTCCTTTTGCCGGAAGAAAACGCTGGAACGCGATCCTGAGCCCGAAGAGCGGAAAATAACTGAAGATCAGCACCAGAATGATGGCCGGAAGGATCATCAGGTGCAGCTGCAGTTCCTTTTTCATGATCCGGGTCACAGCTCGCCTTTTACTTGTGTTTTTCATGCTTTCCTTCTCCCTTCCGGCAGGCACTGCCGTATCCGTAAAAAGGCCCCTCAGGCTTACGGTCTACTTGTGCTGAGGGGCCTGCCTTGCTCAGACACCGGCCAGATACAGTCCGGTTTCAGCAGCAGGAGAAAGGATTACTTGTGTTCCAGGTACCATTCGTTGGCTTCCTGGGTGATCGTGGCACCGCCGATGGCGTTCCACTGCTTGACATACTCGTCGAATGTTGTATCCACATCCGCACCCATAATGACCTTGATAATCATCTGTGTGGTCAGGTCATCCATGGTGCTCCAGTAGTCCTGATATGTGACGGAAGGCGCACCCACATAGGCATTGTAGAACAGAAGTCCGTTTTCATTCAGGTACTTGAGCACCTTCATCGGTGTATAGTCCGCCGTTC
>ONWQ01000445.1 GCA_900321565.1 uncultured Eubacteriales bacterium | reverse complement strand
TGCGGCCATGCCTGTCAGGAGTGCCGCACGGCTCGGTGAACAGGTGGGAGCTGCACAAAATGCATTTCGAAACACAATACCTGCTCTTGCAATCTGCATGATATTCGGCATATTCATGCCATATCCGTACGGTGCCCAGTACCGCCCACTGTCATGTGTATGTATATATACCACGTTCATCATTCACAACTCCATCCCTTCCCCCTGTCATTTCCAAACAACAGCCATGCCGGAAAAGCAGTTTTGTGGCACACGTCCACATACCTTATCCCTTAACGCCGGACAAACTGATCCCCTCAATAAGGTTTCTCTGAAAAACAAAGAAAATGATCAGAATCGGAATCATAGATAATACTGACATGGCAAAGGTCGCGCCAAAATCGGTAAAGGAAGAATCAGAGAACAGTTTCAGAGCATACGCCACTGTGTATTTCTGTGGTGTGTTCAGGTAAAGAAGTGATCCCATGAAATCTCCCCAGCTGCCAATAAAAGACAGAACCATCACCGTTACCAGAGCAGGCACAATTAATGGGAGAATAATATAAAAATAAATCCCGTACCAGCTGCATCCATCAATCCTTGCCGCTTCGTCCATATAGCGCGGAATGCCCCGGATAAACTGCATAACCAGGAAAATGTTAAATGCGCCTCCAAAGAAAGCAGGAACAGTCATTGGCAGGAATGTACCTACCCAGCCCAGTTTGTGAAACAGGATAAACCGCGGGATCATCATCACCTGCCCCGGCAGCATCATGGTAAGTATCATGCTGACGAACCAGACATTTCTCCCTGGAAAACGTATACGGGCAAATCCGAACGCAACAATGGAAGCAGATAAAGTACATCCAAAACTATGGAGAAGTGCAATAACCAGAGAGTTCCTGAAAAAGACGCCAAAACTGATTCCTGCAAACCCTTTCCATCCATTTATATAGTTCTCAAAGGTCAGAGGGTGCGGTATCAGGCTCGAAACAGAGACAAATATATCTGTATTGGGTTTCAGTGATGATGCCAGCATCCAAAGCAGCGGATACAGCATCGCAAAGCAGAATGCAGACATCAGGAAATGGTAAATCACGGTATTTCTGCGCCGTGTTCTCCGAATGCTGTGCAGTCGTTTTGTTGCAATACTCATCTCAGATCAGTTTCCTTCCGATTCATAATAAACCCAGGCACTGGAAGAACGAAAAATGAAAGCTGTAAATATCGCAATCACAAGCAGCATAAACCATGCCATCGCGCTCCCATATCCCATCTCCGAGTATACAAATGCACGATTATACAGATGTACACCGTAGTAAAGCGTAGTATTCAGAGGTTTTCCCTGGGTAATCAGATAGCTTGAGTTGAATGCCTGGAAAGCGCCGATCGTCTGGTTTACCAGGTTGAAAAAGATAATAGGGGTAATCATTGGCAATACAATGGTAAAAAAGCGGCGAACCGGACCTGCTCCATCCACAATGGCTGCCTCATGGTAACTTGAAGGTACGTTCTTGATTGCTGCCAGAAAAATCAGCATTGAACTGCCAAACTGCCAGACGCCAAGCGCAATCAGTACACCAAGAGCAGTCGATGGATTATTCAACCACTTTACAGGGGCTATACCCAGCGCCGTCAGGATGCCGTTGATTGCACCATGGTAGGAAAACAACTGCTGCCATGTCAGGGCAATGGCCACACTGGCGCCCATAAGTGAAGGAATATAGAAGGCCGCCCTGTAGAAAGATATTGCTTTTGTTTTCTTTGACAGAACGATCGCTACCGCCAGTGAAAAAAGCAGTTTAATCGGAACCTGGATAAAAGCAAATTTGAATGTGACCCAAAATGATTGCCAAAACAGTTTATCCTTAAAAAACATGGTCCTGAAATTTTCAAGGCCTACCCATTTGGGAGGTGTCAGGATGTTATAACTCGTAAAAGCCAGATACAGTGATGTGAAAAAAGGCATTACGGTAAAAACAAATAGGCCAATGATAAAAGGCATGATAAACACATACCCTGCAACCTTTTCCCTGCACAGAAAATGTTTCAACCGCCTCATGATTCAATCTCCTTAAAAGACAAGGGGCATACCGTTTCCGGCGCCCCTTTGCAAAAGACTAACCCACGCTTATTCCGCAGTAATTGATTTCTGGATCAGTGCATTAGCTTCATCCATAAACGCCTGGGCATGGGCTGTGAGGTCAGTTACCAAACCATACTGAACTTCCTCAAAATAGCTTCCAAACAGGGTGTTGATTTCACCATGTGCCGCCACATCCGGCTTCATGATCGGAGTCGAGTGCCCTTCTTCCGCGACATAGTTCATGATCGCAAATACCTTTTTGTCTGTATCGCTCAGGTCCGGAAGCAGATAATCACGGACATCGCTGGCAATCGGAACACCACGGTCCAAGCCGACTATATCATAGCAGTCTGTATCATGCGTAACCCAGTTGATGAAGGTCAAAGCTGCTTCTTTCTTCTTTGAGTCTGAAGAAATTGCCCAATACATTGTAGGCTTTGTATAAGAAGAAGGAACCGTACCATCATCCATGGCAGGGAGAACGCTTAAACTGAGTTCACAGTTGGATCCGCTCTGGTACCCGGAGATCTCATTGCTGAAATGGCTTCCCGCCCATACATCATTCACATAGGAATCAAACGCCGATGTTGCTGTACCTTCACCAACACCCAGTTTTACGCCTTCCTCGATTTCCCGCAGATACCGCTCCCACATATACACGATGTAAGAAGGATCATCAAACCCAAGCCCTGTTCCATCATCATTGTAAAGGTTCAAGCCATAGGATCGCACAATGGTACGCATCCCGTTTTCCCAGTCCGTGCTCGATCCATTGGTTCTCCCTGTTGCTGCCAGGACTTTCCTCTGTAATTCAGCATATTCCGATTCAGTCGGGGCAATCGGCATGGTCAGGCCTGCCTGTTCCAGAATGTCATTCCGGTACATCAGGACCGGAACATTGGTTCCGCACGGAACAGCATAGAGCGTTCCATTCACATTTCCGCCTGCCAGAGTTGCCTCTGATATATTTGTTGTATCCAGCGCGCCTGACTCCACATAGGGCTTCAGATTTTCCAGAATTCCATTTGTAGCATACTGCACAATCATGGTATATCCGATTGTAATCACATCGGGGGCCAGCCCACCCGCGACCTGGGTCGCCAACTTGCTGTAATAACTGCTGAAGTCACTGAACTCGTACTCAACTTTGATATCAGGATGTTCTTCCATGAAGCGATTAATCGCCTGAACAGTCACGTCATGCCGGCTCTGGCCTCCCCACCAGACAACCCGGATTGTAGTAGGCTCTTCCGCTCCTGCCTGTACAAGAGGAACCATACCTGATACCAGGACAAACGCCATCAGAAACACAAGAATCTTCTTACACATTTCGAGGTACCTCCATCAATAATATGATGATTGGATTATATGGTGCACGAACTGGTAAAAGAAGAAAAATATTAGACATGTTTGTTCATCTTTTATGGTTTTTTTGTATATTCCTTTGGCGTCATACCCGTGTATCTTTTGAACAGCTGTGAAAAATACTGTGGATTATGTCCCAGCCCAACCCTTTCCGCTACTTGATATACATACATTTCATCATCACACTGTTCCAGGAATTGCTTTGCCTTTTCCATGCGGACCTGAAGCAGATAAGAACTTACTTTCTGTCCTGTGTCTCTCGCGAACTCCCGTCCGATATAATCTGCGCGCATATGAACTACATGGTCTGCCAGGAACTGTAATGACAAGCTTTCTTCATGAAAGTGTTCCTGAATGTATCTGCACATTTTTATAACGAATTCTCTTTTCCTTCTGGAAGGATGTTCCTGCAGATGTGTCAGCCATGATGCCAGTAATGTAATATATCCATCATCCTGCATATATGCTTCCCGCAACATGGCAAAGCCGCGATCCGGGGAAACCTCATAATGTGTAACCATATATGTATACACTTCCCGGATTAGTGACTCTCCGTGATAGATTTCAATCAGGTTTCGAACCTCGCCAGATTCAATTCTGCCTGTTATATCATTTATCGACAAAGAGATCAGCGCATCTGCCAGAGCTTTCACGTTTTCCGCCCTATTATTCATCTGCATCAGATAAGTTTCTTTCCGTTGTCTTATCCTCTTACAGATTCTGGTCAGGCAGTCTGTAATATCCTGTTTTGTACATGGTTTAAGCAGATATTCCCTGACGCCTAGTGATATGGCTTTCTGGGCGTATGCAAACTCATCATACCCTGAAAGAATCACTGTCTCCATCTGCGGATTCATTTTCAAAGATCGTTCAACAAGTGCCAGTCCATCCATTTGCGGCATTTTCACATCCGTGAGAAGGATCTCCGGCATATCGTCTGATATACTCTCCAAAGCTTCAAATGCATTGGCGCATACGCCTGTAAGCTGTATCTCAAGGTCACTTAAGGGGATCATTTTTATCAGGCTTTCACGGATGATACGCTCATCATCCACCAACAGCATTTTAATCATGTATGCTTTCCTCCAATGGCAGTTTTACAATAACAGCGGTTTTTCCGTCATTGCGTCGTATTTCCAGCCCACAATCCGTATTTCTGAAAGCAAGTTGTATTCGTTTGTGTATATTCATAAGCCCTATACCTAAACCTGATCCCTCAACAACATGCTGCTCAAGTTTTTCCAGTATGTCTTCATCCATCCCGGGACCATTGTCTTCAACACTCAGTTCAATATGGTCGCCACATGTTTTGCATTCTATTATTATTTCGCACCGTTCCACCATCTCTTCCGCGCCATGAAGCACTGCATTCTCAACCAACGGTTGGATTGTCATGGGCGGTATCATATGCTCCTGGTATTCCTCACCCACGTCAATTATCATCTTCAGTTGCTCACCAAAGCGGATTGACTGAATACGCATATACTCCCTTGCAATCTCCAGATCTTCCCTTATCGTAATGACGTTTCGCTTTTCCTTAAGTGTTGTCCTCAGCAGTTTACCTAAAGAACTCGTCATAACAGCGATTCTGTCATTTCCCTCGACTTCAGCCAGACAGTATATCGACTCAAGTGTGTTATACAGGAAATGAGGATTGACTTGTCCCCGCAATTGATCCAGTTGTGCCTCCAGCAGGAGCTGCTGTTTGACATAGATTTCGTCAACCATATGCTGTCTTTCTATTGCCATCTGTATGAATTTTTCATGGAGTTCCCCGATTTCATCAGTTCTCCCCTGATATGGATCATTTCCCTGTGGAAGAGACAGCTCACCTTTTGCATATGTATCATATTTGACAAGCAATTCCCGAAAATCCCGTATTATGGAAGAATTCAGCAGGGTGCCCAGTCCCAGCGCAACACCCAGCACAGCCAGGGCAAGAAAAATGGTAACGCTCGATGCATAGCGGCTCGACCGCACAATGCCTTCATAGGGTACAGCTGCAGTGTAAGACCATCTGGAACCGGATGGCGTGTACTGCACACAAAACAGCACACCATCTGAACTCTGGTGCAGAAAATAATCACTGGAGTCCGGCAATACTTCGTTCAATTCTTTACGCGTAGAAAAAACACATATATCATCAAGCCTGATGGAACAGTCCAGAGGCATATCCATGGCAGAAAGAGGGGCGCTGCATCTTGATACGATTCTTTCAATGTCGATTTGCATGACAAGACTTCCGATCGAAGCCATTGTTAAATCGGCAACTTCTCGAATATTTCTTGCCAGAAAAAGCGCACTGTCATGTGAAACCCATATTTCCCGACCATTATTCTCATACATGGGTTGCAGCAATTCTAATGGGAGGCGAGATGAAATCCTGGAAGATGCTGTTTGCCAGAATTCGGTGGTTTTCTTGTCCGCTGCCTGGATCAGAATGGATAACACATCACTATGAAGCAGGCTGAGATTCAACAGTCTGTCATTTACCGCCTTGCGCGCTTCAATCCATTCCGGTGTACCGTTTGCATTCTTTTTGATTCTGGACAGGCCGTCCTGTATCACATTGTCGGCTATGATTTCAAACGAAGAATCGGCAACCTTGTTCAACTCCTCCTGAATATTCTGCGCAAACAAGGTCAGAAGCTGCACACTTTGTTTATACAGTGCATTATTATATTCCTGATCTGTCATTCTGGATGTCAAAACAAAACCGCAGAAAAGAAGAGTCAGCGATGTGAGCAGGATAAGGAAAAACTTTACTGATAATTTCAGATTCTTCAATCTGTCCATGAATCGCGAAGAGTAACTCCTGTTAGCTGTCATCAGCCGTACGCCCTCCTATTGCATTATCTGATTAATTGACATATTCACGGAAAGCTTGGGTATCGCATAAGTATCATGGTACATTGTGAAAACTGTAGTGTTCCGGTGTCCGTTTCTTTGTTTTCAAAGATATCACAGCAACGCTCATCTGTATAGCCCATAGGACATCAATATCAACTTCCGCTGAAATTCTGTGATTGTGTTACAGGCCTTAAGAAGCACAGAAACCTTATATGGCTATTGAGATAGGTTCAGCCTGGTTTCCCTTTATAATATGATTAAGGCGTCAAAAAGGTATTCATTCCCGCTGAATTCGGGAGAATATGTTCATCCTAACATAATCGAAGCTTCCGCAATTTGCTATAAAGCAAGATGAATACAGAAATGTATCTGAACATCCTTTTTCTCCTGATCTGTATATTGAATCCAGACACAAAAAAACCAGGTCTGAGCCCTGGGCATTCTGGTGTCTGCAGCATTCTGATCCGGACAGATGTCCGGTCAGATACAACCGGCCCTTCGGGATCAGTCCCAACTTCCGGTACAGGTAATATATGGTTTTGTTTTCCATATATCAGAAAAAGCTGTCAGATTCCGGTATGAAAGTCCGGAAGTGACAGCTTCCTGAGCTATTCTTCTGTCTGTTCCGGTATGATCAGGCAGACGGGACATGGCTTCATATGCTTTTCCACGGTCATACTGTATATGATCGGAATCACGTTTCCCCTGACCATTGCACTGCAGTCCCTGTCATAATGGAATGTCTCCTGATCATTCCACGAATAGAACAGCGGCTGGTTCGGAGTGATATGATCCAGAGACAGCCTTCTCGGCGTCGGCTCGGCTGTCGGTACAGAGGTTCCCTGAATGGACTGCGTGTCCCTGTATTTCCACTCTTCAGGAGACGGCAGGAAAAACGAAACAATAAAGAGCACAACCATGAGCACATTGATCCCGGTCAGCACTCTGGATAATACAGACGGCTTTCCAGTACCTTCTGTATTCTGCACTTCCTGGGTCCATGTACCCGGAGCCTGGCCTTCTTCCATATCATTGAGTGCCTGTGTTTTCCTTACTGCATATTTACCCTTGCCATGCTCATAGTCATATGCATCACTGAGCCAGAGTACGACTTTCAGTGTGAGTCCCACCAGGATCCACGTCACCGTACCCATCCTCAGGGGATTGCCTCCGAACAGGCTTTCGACCGGTCCCGACAAAAAACCATATACCAGGAATCCCCCGAACCAGATCAGCGCTTTCACTTGATTCTCTCCTTTTCACGCTCAGACGCATGGGCCTGCATGCGATCAGCCCCGGACAGGGATCCTTTCAGACCTTCCTTCCTGTCCGGGGCAATCCGGGAAGCATCCTGGACCGGGCTTAGGATCGCACAGGGGCAAGGAAGACCTCTGTGTATCTGCCCGCAGCTTCCCGGATCTTACAGGCTATTTCGCCATACTGCTTTCCTGCCGGAATGTCCGGGGTCAGACAGACACAGCGATCACCTGGAAGAATATGGCACATGCATGCAGCCATCCTCTGAGAGGCTAAAACCTGAAGCCGACTGCTTCCAGAACCTCAGCCACTTCGCTGATCTCCCAGATCTCATGCTCAAGGCAGAACATGAATGCCAGGTCTTTCTTGCTGGAAGTGGAAAACGCATACCCTGCCGCCTTCATGAGTTCTTCCGCTTCGTTAACGTTCATCCGCAGCGCAAAACAGCTGCGCACTGCCGTGTCCTTCGACGGCTGATACTGGTCCCCGCG
>ONWQ01000394.1 GCA_900321565.1 uncultured Eubacteriales bacterium | reverse complement strand
GACTTCCGCACTGGATCCGAGCATGGCAGCGGAGGTTCTCGGTATGATCCGCAACCTTGCGCGGACGGGCACAACCATGCTGATCGTCACGCATGAAATGCGCTTCGCCCGGGATGTCTCCACACGCGTACTGTATCTGGATGAAGGAAGTATCTATGAAGACGGGACGCCGGAGCAGATCTTCCAGCATCCGACACGCGAAAAGACGCGTCAGTTTATTCACCGGCTGAAGACGCTCTCTTTCACCGTCCCGTCGGCCGGGGCATTCGATTACCTCGGGTTCCTGTCACAGATCGAACGCTTCGGCAGGGATCACCTGCTCTCACCCGTGAAGATCAGAAACCTGGAGCTGGCATTCGAAGAGATCATCGTACAGAATATCGTTCCGCATCTGGATGCGCGCGGAGACGGATATCCGGTTCTGGCTGTCATCGAGTATGCGGAAGAAGACGGTACGGTTGTAGTGTCTGTGCGCTACGGCGGAGATTCCTTTGATCCCACAGGGGACGAAGAGAACCTGTCGGCCAGGCTGATCCATGGGATCGCAGCTGATATCAAGTACTGCTATGACGGCGGGAACAGTCTGACCATTACATGCTGACAGAGAATTCCCTTGCATCCCTCGTCCGGGACAGCGGATGCATGGGAATTCTGCCCAGTGCACGCGGAGAAAAGCGCATGAAAAAAGGCTGTGATTCCTCGCAGCCTTTTTCCCATGCTTACAGGTCAGATGCAATATCTGTATTTTCGCCCTTCAGTGCCACCACAGCACCCTGGGCCGCCTCATCGCTATCCGGATGCGCCAGAAGCCACTTGTTCCGTGCCCAGAGCATGTGATCCATCACATTGACGTTCTCGCCCGGACGCCAGTCCGTATTCGTGCCGGCAGGCAGTGCGACCAGTACCTGGAAACCTTTGGCAGGATCGGTATGGCACGGTGCATAGTGCAGTGTGGTTGCATAGACTTCCACAAGCACACCGGCCGGAACCCGGAAAGCCTTGACCCTGGATGTATCCAGGACACCATCCACAATCTCATCCTGTTTGGCCAGGAGCAGAATAAAGTCTTCCGTGCCCAGATTGAACTCGGAATCCCTGTGGAACTCCAGGCAGTTCAGGCGCGTATTATGGCCATTACAGTAGCCGAACTGGAACGGCATGCCACCGAACAGTCCCGTACCGATGGCTTCCGCACCTTCGGCCCTGTGCAGGCTCTCCTCTCTGGGCGTATACACGGTCGCGGCAGGTACCGGTGTTTTTTTCAGTGCTTCCAGTAACGCCTCCGTCGCGTACCCGGTCACCACCCTGCCATACGGCCGGAATGCTTCGTCCGTCACAGAATAGATCATCATAGGGATAGACTCCTTTCATGGTTACCTGATTGAAATGATAGCTGTTTGTTTCTGCAGACCTTGAGTAATTCCTGCAGACCGCTTACAAAAGATGCGCGCACTCGGGATCAAACGAAAGCCAGGCTTCATCGCCGACCTGGTATACTTTCTTGTTCACCGGGCAGTTATCCGCAATCTTGACCAGCGTATCCCCTACCCGCACGTGATAGTTCTGGTAGGAACCCATGAAACAGCTGAGCTCCACCTTGCACGGCAGCAGGCCCTGGTCGGCAATCGTGATCGCTTCCGGCCGCACAACCACCTTACACGGTTCGCCGATCGCTGTCTCACGCCCTGTGGCCGCCTGAATGATATGCCCGCCGACATCCACGGCAAACCCGTGATAATTGTCACGCACGGTGCCTTCCAGGAAATTGCATTCACCGATGAAGTCCGCGACAAACTCACTGTTCGGATGATAGTAGATCTCCGTCGGCGTGCCCATCTGCGCAATCACGCCCTGGCGCATGAGAATGATCTGGTCGGAAATGGACATGGCTTCTGACTGGTCATGCGTGACATAGATGGCCGTAATGCCCAGGATCTGCTGTATTCTGCGGATCTCCGTACGCATCTGAACACGCAGTTTGGCGTCCAGGTTGGAAAGGGGTTCATCAAACAGAAGCACACCCGGTTCCACCACCAGCGCACGCGCCAGTGCCACGCGCTGCTGCTG
>ONWQ01000393.1 GCA_900321565.1 uncultured Eubacteriales bacterium | reverse complement strand
CTTTTTTGTATTTTATAAGTTCTCACAATTCTTCCCTATTTACTTATCCTGACTTCTTCTGTATGATAAACTTCGTTCAGTTTTTAAACAGCATGATGATCATTGTGTACGCATGTTCTCCGGTCATATGCTGATTTAGAAAGGCGGTTTTCCATGTTTCGAGTTATGAATGCAGAAGAAGCGATCAGCCTGATTCGCGATGGCGACTGCATATGTGTCAATTCCTTTGTTGGTATCGAGAACCCGGTTGCTTTACATGAGGCTCTCTATGCACGGTATCAGAAGACCCATTCACCCAAGCATCTTACCATAGTATCCAGTGCTGGTTTTGGCATCTGGGATGAGAATCGAAATGCTGAAGGATACATCCGTGAAGGTGCAGTTGATCGCCTGATCTGTGGGCACTTTGGTGCAATGCCGAGTACAAAAAAGATTATCATGGAAAACCGTTTTGAGGCTTACAACCTGCCCCTCGGTTGTATTTCGCATGCGATCAGAGCACAGGCAGGTGGGATCCCCGGTGCATTATCCAAAGTCGGACTTGATATCTTTGTTGATCCCAGGCGGGAAGGTCCCGGAATCAATCAAATATCGACAGATTCCTATTTTGTAAAAGTCGTGGAAGTTGATGGGCAGGAGTTTCTTTATTACAAATTGCCCAAGATAACCGTTGCGCTGATAAAAGGTACAGCCGCCGATCGAAAAGGGAACATTTCGTTTGATGACATGTACATGTCCGGTGATGCGCTTTCCATCTGCCAGGCCGCTAAATCTCATAATGGTATTGTCATTGTACAGGTTGATCGCATTGTTGACATGCCTTCGCGTCCCAGGAATGCTATCATTCCGGGGTGTCTCGTAGATGCTATTGTTGTTCAGGAGCCAGAAGAAAAAGAAGATGCACTTCAGGCTCTTACGGGAAGCTTCGAGATTCCTTACGAGGAATGGGATACATGGACAGAAAAGCTGGAACGTGTTACAGCCGCACACAGAAAGGACAGCGTTGCCAGCCAGATAATCGGTGAAAGAGCTTCCCGTGAACTGCACAAGGAAGACATTGTCAATATTGGCATCGGTATTCCTGAAACCATTTCAAACTATGCAAGAAAAACCGGAATGCTGGATCATATAACACTTACTGTGGAGTCTGGCAGTATTGGTGGTTTTCCGGCGTCAGGCAAATTCTTTGGTGCCATGATTGGCGCTGCTTCAGTCTATGATATGGCAAACCAGTTTGATCTGTATAATCACGGCGGACTGGACATTTGTTTTATGGGTGCGCTTGAAGTGGATGCCCATGGCAATGTGAACGCCCACCGTGGGCCCGGCGCATATGCAGGCATCGGTGGCTTTGCCAATATTACGGCCCGAACTCCGACAGTTGTATTCTGTCTGACTTTCAATACCAAAGGGCTGAACGTTACACAGAATGATGGACAAGTTCACATCATCGAGAATGGTTCTATTCCAAAGTTCGTAAAAGAGGTACGGAGTATTTCCTTCTCAGCGCGCAAAGCCCTGCAGAATGGTCAGAAAGTTCTTTATGTTACCGAACGTTGTGTGTTCATTCTCAATTCCAGGGGGCTGAAGCTCCTGGAAGTATATCCTGGTATTGACGTACAAACAGATATTCTTGACCTGTTACCTTTTGATGTTGAATACTGAGCATGAAGCTTTATCGCATGGATTGGATCAGAAAAGTATCAGAGTTCATGCATCTGCGTGTGCAGTACTCTGAAAGCATCGTATTGTTTGCTCTGCAGCATCTGGATTAAGCGGATTTACCCACTGTACCTGACCTTCATGACGCATCCATGTCAATTGGCGTTTTGCGTAATGCCGCGTATTCAACCTGATCACATTTTCCATGTCGATGCGTGTGATTTCTCCACGAATAAAAGGAATGACTTCCTTATATCCAATCCCCTGCATGGATTGTGCATCAGCAGGTACGCCTTCTGCCAGAAGCCCCTTCACCTCTTCTACCAGTCCTTCCTCAAGCATACGTGCAATGCGTTCGTGAATCCGTTCATAGAGCACATTCCGGTCCATATCCAAAGCAACAACCCGATATGAATATCTCGCATCACCCGTAATCTTTCTCTGTGCGGAAAAAGGTTTTCCCGTCACATGATAGACTTCAAGTGCACGGATCACCCTCCGCACATCATTTTTATGCAGACGGTTTGCGGTTACAGGGTCAACAGCCTCAAGCATGGTATGCAGTTTATCAGGCCCATCCGGTAACACCGATACGTGTTCCATCTCCTCCCGAAAGCTTGCGTCAGCCGCTGTATCACCTAAGGCCATCGGATTGCGTAAAGCGCGAAGATAAAACCCTGTTCCGCCAACCAGTAACGGTTGATTTTCCCGGTCGAAGATGCCCTGAATGACATCCTCCGCCTGCTTCTGATATAAAGAGACAGAGTATTCATCCCTGGGAGAAACAATATCCAGCATATGATGCGGAACAGCCTGCTGTTCCGCTTTTGTTGGTTTTGCTGTACCTACATTCATTCCGCGGTAAATCTGCATGGAATCCATGCATACTATCTCGCAGTGATACTGCATCGCAATGTTCATCGCGAGTGCAGATTTTCCGCTTGCCGTAGGTCCTGTAATAACCCAAACGGACTGTTCCATATGCTTCCTTTCTTAGCGCTTTGCTCGCCTTACGGTTGAATCCGCCGGAACTTCTTATCCAGCTCATTATGACTGATTGCAACAACCAGGGGCCTTCCATGCGGGCACGTGGGTGTAACATGCTGGTCTATCAGCTGCTCAACCAGATATCGAAGATCACTTTCAGACAGGTTTTCCCCACCTTTGACCGAATGCTTACAAGCAGTCTGCAGAATTGCATCACGACGTTTCTGCAACGAAAAAGCATGCGGTTCGTTTCCCAGATCATCCAGAAGTTCCCGCACAAACTGAGCAGTCTGTGGCTCGCCCAGGATCATAGGAATTGAACGGATCGCAATATCGTTCTCACCTATTGCATCGGCAATCAATCCGATGCTTTCCAGAAGTTCGTGATTATCTTCCAGTGTAACCATATCTTTGGAGGTAACATGCATGACCATCGGCACCAACAGTTCCTGTCCTGCCCGTTCGGTATCGAGAGCTTTCATCATACTCTCATAGTTCAGTCTTTCATGTGCTGCATGCTGATCGACCAAAAGAAGCTGATCTGAATATTCAATAAGTATATAAGTATGAAAAACTGCTCCCAGTATGCGCATGGGCTTTGGAGCCGAATCAAGAAAGTTTATATCCTCAGCGGAAACCGGGTCTTTCTTGTTATCCGACGGATCATTTTCGGTTATAAAATGAGTCTGTACATCCGTGGTTTTTTCACGGTTGTCTTCCTGTACCGATGACACCTGGGAGCTCATATCATTCTTAGACGCTTCTGATGCAACTGGAGAAAATGCAGGCCGAACCGGTTCCCGAATCCCCGATAGGACCTCGGTTCTCCGGACATCAGTATGAATCGCTTTTGAAATCGAGCGTTCCGAGGACGATTCCTGATCCAGAGACGGCATGGCACTGGCAGGAGCAGCAGGCTGTGGAGCAATCGTGACATGAACCGGTGGTTTTTCGTTCTTTTCAGACTCTTCCAGCTGCATACGTTCAGGTTTTTCAAATACACTACGGTCCTGTAAGCTTTGCTTCACTATACACGCAACAGCTTCCTGCACCTCTGATTCATGTTGAAAACGTACCTGCAGTTTATTGGGGTGTACATTCACGTCAACACTTTCATAGGGCATTGTAAGATGCAGAATACACATCGGAAACTTGCCGATCATGATTCTTTCTCTTACCCCTTCTTCAACACCGGAGGAAAGGACTGAGGATTGCAGACACCTTCCGTTGATGAAGAAATATTCTGCATTACGATTGCCTCTGCCACTTTCACCAACGCCAACAAAACCTTCCAGCACAACCCCGTTCATGTTTCCATTCACGGCACGTGTTGTCGGTTGCAGCATTTCCCTGCCAAATATGCAAAAAGCAGCAGATTCCAGTTTGCCGTCTCCGGGAGAATGGTAGATTGTCTTGCCCTGATTGATATACCGGAAAGAAACGTCCGGTCTTGACAGAATTGCATGCACAATCACATCCGAGACCATAGCAGCTTCAGAAGACGGCTTTTTCAGGAACTTCAGTCGCACTGGCGTATTAAAGAACAGATCCCGAACTTCCATATTCGTACCTTCAGGACATCCCGTCTCCTCTATTGCCATGATGTTACCGGCTTCGCACAGAAGATACGTACCCATTTCTTCCGTTGCTGTCTTGGTCCTGCATTTCATTCTGCTCACTGCAGCAATAGAAGCAAGTGCTTCTCCACGGAACCCTAACGTTCCAATGCATGACAGATCTTCCGCATCCCGTATCTTACTTGTTGCATGGCGCTCAAAGGCCATACGGATATCAGAAGACATGATCCCACTGCCATTGTCTGTTACACGAAAATAACTGATCCCGCCGTCTCTGATCTCAACAGTTATATGATCAGCTCCGGCATCAAGGCTATTCTCAATGAGTTCTTTGATGGCTGCAGCCGGCCGTTCCACCACTTCGCCTGCAGCAATTTTGCCAATCACTTCATCTGACAAAAGACGGATTTTTTGATTCATGCATACCCTGACACCTGATGGATCCAAGCGTCAGCCTCCTTTTACATCATTTGAAACATTTACAGTTTTCTGGCTTTTTCCCGTAGCAGAAACAGTTTGTTCATAGCATCTATCGGTGTCATGGCCATTACATCTATCGACTGGATTTCCTGAATGATTTCTTCCTTCTGGTAATCAAACATATTGATTTGCGTATCCGGACGTTTATCAGTATCTTCACCCAATATATTCTGACCAATTGCATTCTGATTGATATCACTGACTTCCAGTCTTGCCTGAATCTCATGCGCTCTCACAAGCACATCCTTGGGGATTCCGGCCAGCCCTGCGACGTGAATACCAAAGGATTTATCCGCCCCGCCGCGAATAATCTTGCGAAGGAACAGAACATCTTCCCCATGTTCCTTAACAGAGATGCAGTAATTCTGAACCCCCTCAAGATGTCCTTCCAGTTCAGAGAGTTCGTGATAATGCGTTGCAAATAATGTTTTGGCACCACAGTACTTTTCGCTCACAAGATGCTCGACAACTGCCCATGCAATGGCAAGGCCGTCAAAGGTTGACGTACCTCTTCCAATTTCATCAAGAATGATCAGAGATTTCCGGGTTGCATTCTTCAGTATATAAGCAGTTTCACTCATTTCAACCATAAAAGTTGACTGGCCTGCAGCAAGATCGTCCGAAGCGCCGACACGCGTAAAGATCCGGTCAACCACAGAAATGCTGGCCTTCTGTGCAGGAACGAAAGAACCGACATGCGCCATCAGTGTAATCAGGGCGACCTGACGCATATATGTACTTTTTCCAGCCATATTAGGCCCTGTAATGATAAGCATTCTCTGATCATGCTCGTCCATGTGCGTATCATTCGGTACAAATCCATTCTCACGAATCGACTGCTCCACAACCGGGTGCCGTCCATCGATAATATCAATCACGCCATCGTCCGTAATCTCCGGCCGGCAATAATCATACTTCTTCGCAACCCGTGCAAGAGAAAGCAATGCATCCAGCTGTTTCAAAGCCTGTGCAGTCGTCTGGATGCGTTCTATTACTTTAAGTATCGATTCACGGATCTCTGCAAACAGCTGACTTTCCAGACGGATCGCCTGCTCCTGCGCGCCCATGATTTTCTGTTCCATTTCCTTTAACTCAGGCGTCATAAACCGTTCGGCATTCGTCAGTGTCTGTTTCCGGATATAGGAATCCGGGACCTGGCTCAGAAAAGACTTGGTAACCTCAATATAGTACCCGAATACCTTATTGTACTGGATTCTGAGGTTTCGGATACCGGTCGCATTCCGTTCTTTCTGTTCCAGATCAAGTATCCACTGCTTACCATGGATTGCCGCATTTCTGTATTCGTCCAGATCCGGATTATAACCGTCCCGAATAATGCCACCTTCAGAAATCACAACCGGTGGGTCCGGATGGATTGCCCTCTCCAGCAGTTCCACCAGATCCTGCAATGGATCCAGATTCTTCAGGATATACTGCAATCCCTTCGCACGACTTCCCTGAAGCAGAGAAGACACCGCCGGCACATGTTCCAGCGACTGCTTCAGACTCAGGCAATCCCGGGCATTCAGTGACTGATATGCAACTTTTGACAGCAGGCGTTCCAGATCGTAAACATAGTTCAGTTCGTCGGCTATGCGGCTTGCCAGAATGTGCTGTCCGAAAAGCTCCTCCACACAGTCCAACCGCTGCTGGATCTGTATACGATCGGTCAGTGGCTGCTCAATCCATTGTTTCAGCATCCTGGCACCCATTGCGGTACAGGTTTCATCAAGCAATCCAAGCAGTGAACCTTTCCGTGAGTGTGTGCGGATACTTTCTGTGAGTTCCAGATTCATTCTTGTATGAGCATCCAGAGGCATGACGTCTGTGCCTGCATCAATCTGCAGATGCGTGATATGATCCAATGAATTCTTCTGGGTTTCTTCCAGGTATTTCATCAATGCACCGGCTGCGCAGACACCGGCCTCGCATTCATGATCCAGTCCAAGAGGACTCAGATCATGGAGTCCAAAATGTCGGCAGAGTGCATCCTTGGCTGTACCATACCCAAACCATCGCTCCGGCTGTCCTGAAAGTGAAGCAGGCTCCTCTTCCAGTTTGCTCTTCAGGATCCCCGGTGCATTGCAGATCACTTCACTGGGCTGGATTCTGGACAGTACTTCTCTGACTTTCTGGGAGTCAGGCAAAGTTTCCAGGCAGTAAAACTCACCTGTTGAAACATCCACGTACGAGAATCCACATGCTTTTGCATTGATTGCAACCGACATCAGATAGCACTGTGTCTTTTCATCCAGCATGCCCGGATCATTCAGAGTTCCTGCAGTATAGATCCGAATCACATCACGATCTACAAGCCCCTTGGCCGTTGCAGGGTCTTCCATCTGTTCGCCAATTGCAACCTTAAACCCCTTATTCACCAGACGTTCTATATACTGAGTCACCGCATGGTGAGGCACGCCACACATAGGTGCCCGTTCTTCCAGGCCACAATCCTTCCCTGTAAGAGTCAGCTCTAGCTCCTTCGAAGCAACCAGAGCGTCTTCGAAGAACATTTCATAGAAGTCACCGACTCTGAAAAACAGCAGACAATCATGATACTTATCCTTCAGCGCCTTGTACTGCTGCATCATAGGAGAAAGAGCCATACTTTTTCCTCTTTTCGTAGATTAAGTGCAATGAATGAACCATACCTGACAGCCCCCGGAACCATGCGCACCGGATTTCATCAGCTCAGATATGAAGCCGGATTGAATTCCGTCAGCCTGTCCTGCAAAAGCATTACGGTATGCGTGTACCGCGCAGGGTATTGTTCATGATTGTTTCAATACGTACATTCACAATGGTACCTATATCACGTTCATTTCCCGGGAATGTCACAGAAATACCATGCGCTCCATGACCGGAAACTTCCTCTGTGTTCCGTCTGGAGATACCCTCAACCAGAACACTTTCTTCTGACTGAATAAAGCGCTGCATGCATTCTTTTTGCTTTCTTTCCTGCAGAGCGATCAGTCGTTGGATCCGTTCCTTGGCAATATGCTCCGGAATCTGGTCGGGATAGCCTGCTGCCTGCGTTCCGTTTCTGGGTGAGAACACGAACGTGAAGGCAGAATCAAAGCCTACTTCTTCCACAAGATCCAGCGTTTCCTGAAACTGAGCCTCGGTTTCACCCGGGAATCCGACAATCAGATCCGTTGTCAGACCAATACCAGGGACCGCACTCCGAAGCTTCTCCACGCGTTCAAGGTACTTTTCTCTGGTATACCGCCGATTCATCTTCTGAAGTATAGTATTACTTCCGGACTGTACTGGCAGATGAAACTGTGGAAGCACATGCTTTGCATGAGCCATAACATCAATTAGCTCATCTGACAAGTCTTTGGGATGACTGGTCATGAAGCGCACCCGTGGAATTCCAATCTGATCAATCTTCTGCAGCAATTCAGGAAAAGTGACTTTTTCCTCGCCACCACAATAGCTGTTCACGTTCTGACCCAGCAGCATGATTTCCCTGACACCGGAACAGCGGAGTTCCTCCGCCTCCTGCAGAATATCTTCAGCTCTTCTCGAGCGTTCTCTGCCCCGGACGTACGGCACAATGCAGTATGTGCAAAAATTGTTGCAGCCCTGCATAATGCTGATAAAACCAGCATCGGTGCGCAACCGTTTTGAAGGAATACCTTCAGCAATGGTATCCTCACGCGATACCTCAATGATCACATGAGAAGAATGCAATGCTTTCCAGAATAATTCCGGAAAGCGATACAAATCCGAAGTCCCGAACGCAAGGGAAATAAAACCATACTGCTTTACAATCTTCTCCGCCATACCGGGTTCCTGGACCATGCAGCCACACACAGCAATCATCATATCCGGCCGCTTTTTCTTTACTTCATTCAGCCATGTAACGTTTCCAAGCGCCCGACGCTCCGCATTTTCCCGCACACAGCATGTATTGAACAGGACGAAGTCCGCTTCTTCTCTTGAGTCTGCAGGAGTCAGCCCCATTTCATCCAGCATGCCTGCAATCAGTTCACTGTCGTGAGCATTCATCTGACATCCGTATGTCACAATACAGTACGTACGTGGTCTCGAAGACAAAGCAGCAATATCCTGCATATACTGCTTCTGTTCATTCATCTGTTCCTGCGAAAGAATGACTGCTGTTCCGCTCATGCTGTTTTTCTCCCTTAATCAGATACCCCTGACCGTGGCATACATGGCAGGGTTCTCCATAGACTTCATAAAGATTCTTACCGGTCCGTTTTCGTGTCAGTTCAAGCAACCCAAGGCTCGTGAAACCGTGCACCACAGTCTTGATGCGGTCCGTACCGGTCGTTTCCCTTAACCTTTTCAGGACTAAATCCCGCTCTTCATCCGAGTTCATATCAATCATGTCAATCAGAATGATACCACCCAACGCCCTTAACCGGATCTGACGCGCAATCTCTTCACAGGCTTCCAGATTGGTCTTCAGTACTGTATATTCAGCTTTATGCCTGGAGCCGGTAAACTTGGCTGTATTGACATCAATGACCGTCATCGCTTCACAGACATCGAATACCAGATTTGCGCCGCTCTTCATCCATACCTTCCTCTGAAGCGCCTTTTTCAGCTGCGTATCAATCTGATTCAGATGAAAAGGATCTTCGTGTACCACTGTACACGGGCATACTTCGGCATACTGGCTTCTGATCTCATCACTGTCTGTAATGATCTGATCAATACCGGTCGGTCTGAGATCAGTGATCAGATGATCCAGAATGTTTCCGGTCATCTTCAGATTGAAAGGAGCGCGATGCGTTTTCGACATCTGCTGTATATGTTCCCAGCTCGTCCATAACTCATGCACTTCCTGCGCAATCTCAGATTCCACTGCGTCAGCACTTGCAGTTCTCATCACCATTCCACAGTGCCCGGGTTGCAAGTCAGCAGCAACTTTTTTCAGCGCATTGCGCAGCTCAGGATCATGAACCTTACCGGACACACCCACCATATCGGAAAACGGCATCAGAATAACATAGGAGCCGACAAGCGAAATATTGCGACTCAGGAATGCACCCTTGGTTCCCTGTGCCTCCCGTCGTACCTGAACCAGTACAGGATCACCGACATTGGCCTTCAGTGGTTGCATATCAGCTTCTTCCAATGGCAGGAACCCACACTTTTCTTCCCCAATTTCAATGAATGCGGCCTGCATTCCGCGGATCAGGCGGGCTACGCGTCCAAGAATGATCGCTCCGCTTTCAGCAGTCTTTTCCTCACTCAGGCATTCTACAAGTTTTCCGTCTTCCACCACAGCTATTTCCAAAGCCGTGCTTGTGCGTACAATCAATTCTCTCACAGTGTCAGCTCCAATGGGATCAGTTCATGCAAGGAATTCCGCGTGAGCAAATGATTCCGTCGAATCTCCATTCTTGGCATTTCTCCTAAATCGCATGCTTCTTTCAGAGATTCCAATACCATGGAGGGTTTGCATGTGCTTCCCTCTTCCTGCGACAGAATCATGGAAATCGTCTCATCCTGCAGTATGGAAAGATCCAGAATGAGAGGCTTAAGGTTGCATTCTTTCATGCCGGATTTGGTTTTCCGGAATCCCGGAATCCACTCCTGATGCTCCCATTCCGGAATGACCTGGAGAAGCTTTGTCCGCTGTGCCTGATCAAAGATATAGATCGACCATTGGGCAGCAACCACTCTCGCCATTAACGGAGCAGAGCCTTCCGGCAGGATTCCACTGTTGCGGATCATCAGATCCTCCGGTAAGGCCTGATTCATCTGTTGCTGAAACACCCGGGGGGATTCATCTTCCTGCAGGGTTACTTCCATCAGTTCATGTTCCCCGCTTGCACCGACACTAAGCGCAGATGCAAATGAAAGCAGAATATGCGGGTTGTACCCCTTGGAATAATCTACCGGTGTCCCCGATCTGCGTAATGCACGCTGCATGGCACGCATCAGGTCAAGATGTCCTATGTGACGCAGCCGGGGGCCTTTTTCAAACTCTGCCCAGAGTCGCATACGAACACACTCCCTTCCAACGCTGAATCCCGCACCCGTTGCATCCTTTTCTGCAATCAGGCGTGACAACAGCCAATCTGGATTTCTCATATTCGTGCCAGAGGTAAGCTTTCGTAACGCCCGCGTCAATCATATCCCAGGGTAGTATTTCCTGCTTCTCGCGCCTTCTGAAAGCATAAAACTCAGGATCCAGACCACATTCCTCAAACGCCTGAATCCAGGAATCAAACTGAAACAGCTCGCTCCACCCATCCAGAACGCACCCCAGCTGATACGCCCGGAGAAGCACACTGCCCAGTCTGCGGTCACCGCGTGCAAAGCACGCTTCCATATAGCTGACTCTGGATTCGTGATAGTTGAACGTTACACCTTTTACCTTCTTCAGTCTTTCCTTCAGATATTCCTGTTTCTCCCGCAGCACCTCCTGGGTGTCCTGTGGTTCCCACTGGAATGGTGTGAAAGGTTTCGGAACAAAACTGGAGGCCGACACGGTTACCCGTAAACCTTTTGCGCGCTTCTGCTTCGGAACCTCAAAATAGCATCGTACAACTTTGGCAGCCAGATCCACAATACCATCCAGATCCTCGTAGGTTTCACCCGGCAATCCAATCATAAAATACAGTTTTACGCTGCTCCAGCCACCTTCAAAAGCGTCTGTGACTTTTTCGATCAGATCCTGCTCTGTTACTCCCTTATTGATCACATCTCGCAGGCGCTGCGTGCCCGCTTCCGGAGCGAATGTCAGACTCGTTTTCCTCTCCTGCTGTGTCTCCTCCAGAGACTCTTTCAGTACACTGTCAATGCGCAGGGATGGCAATGAGATTGAAACATGCTCTTTCTTGAATTTTGCAAAGAGTTCCCGGATCAGTTCAGCCAGGCAGCTATAGTCACCGCTGGAAAGGCTGGACAGGGAAATATCCTCATAGCCAGTCGATTTTTCAAGATTTCCTGCCAGTGTCAGCAAACGCTCAATCGACCGTTCTCTGACGGGTCTGTAAAGCATCCCTGCCTGACAGAACCTGCAGCCACGCGTACACCCGCGCATAATCTCAAGCATGATTCTGTCATGCACAATCTCTGTATACGGAACAGGGATCTCATCAGGGTAATACGCCTGATCCAGGTCTGTGACAATCCGCTTGCAGACAGTAGACGGAACATCGGGTTCTGTGGGCTCAAAGCACTCGATTGTCCCGTCATCATGGTATGTCACATGATATAATGCAGGCACATAAACACCAGGAATTCTGCTCAGCCGTTTCAGGCAGTCCATTCTGGGTTCCCCGGACTCTTTCCATTCGAGTATGGTCTGACAGACTTCCAGGGTGGATTCTTCACCGTCGCCAATCATAAACGCATCAATAAAATCGGCCAGCGGTTCCGGATTGAATGCACAGGGGCCTCCTGCAACCACAATCGGCTCATCACGTTCCCTGTCCTTGGCCAGTATGTGCACGTGACCAAGCTCCATCATTGCGAGAATGTTCGTATAGCTCATTTCATACTGCAGGGTAAAGCCAATCATATCAAAATCTGAAAGCGGTTTGCGGCTTTCAACAGAAAACAGCGGAACCTGTTCCTGCTTCATCAGCTCCATCATGTCCGTCCATGGCATGAAAAAACGTTCACAGACAGCCCACGGCTGTGCATTGACCAATCCATAAAGGATTTTCATGCCCAAGTGTGACATCCCGACTTCATAGGTATCCGGAAAACAGAATCCATAATGCAGTGCAGCCTGATCCCAGGGTTTCACCCGGGTGTTCATTTCACCACCTGTATAGCGCGGTGCTTTTTGTACCTTTTCCAGAATTGCTTCAATTCTGCTTTCTTCAAGACTCACTGCAGAATCCTCCTTCAAGCCTTCACTTCAAAGTTGAATTTTACCATCCGTTCTCCCAAGGGTCAACCGAATTCCATCAATGCATCCTGTCCGGACAGGCAGATTGCAGTCCGTCATACAATCTCTCAGCAACCCCATG
>ONWQ01000273.1 GCA_900321565.1 uncultured Eubacteriales bacterium | reverse complement strand
GCCATACAATGCCATATGGGCATTTACGGGCTATGGATCGCGATGGCACTGGATGAGCTCTTCCGTGCTGTTATTATGCTGATTCGCTGGCACGGGTCCCGGTGGAAGAACAAGCAGATCACTGCTTCGAAGCAATAACACTGCTGTATACACATTTTCCTGTCCATCTTAGCCCTCTGTACCCTACGACTGCAAGAACCCCGGAGCACCTGATTTTCAAGGACTCCGGGTTCTTTTATAAGGCGCGCACCGATTTGTTCATGAGAAGCATAACTGCCGTAAGCGAGAATCCTGCAGAACACCCGAAGAGCAGGGCAGAGGATCCGAAGGACTGCAGGACTGCCCCTGCAAGCACAGAAGCGATTGGGATCATACCCTGTGAGCCGATGTTGGCAATACTGTTGACCTTACTGAGCTTATTCTTGTCCACGATCCGCATGATGGCTGTGCCGGCCGGAATGTTGATATAGGAAATCAGAATACCTGTGATCAGGCAGAGCAGACAGAGCAGAGGCAGGAACAGGTTCAGGAATGCACTGCATTCAACCAGCAGATAATACCCAAGGGCGAGCATGATCATCACAACCGAAATGATGCACAGACGTACAGCGATCACATGTCCGCATTTGTCGGCAGGCTTGCGGGCACTGAGCACCACGGCCCCCAGCAGTGAGCCGATCCCGAAAGTCAGACTGATCACGGATGACCACAGCTCCGGTGTGAGAAGAGAATCCAGAAGGTAAGATGGTGCCTGTGCCAGATCTGTCCGGACAAAGTAGGGCAGAAAATTCCCGGAGACCGGGGTGAAGAAAAAATTGATAAACAGCATGGCACCAAGGAGGGCCAGGATTTCTTTCCGGGTTCTGAGATAGTTAAGCCCGTCAAGCATATCCCTGACAGCCGTACGGACGGTCAGCTGCTCTGAAGAGGGTGTAAAAGGACAGCGGATCATGATCTCAGAAAGACCGGAAAGCAGGAAACTGACACCAACCATGAAAAAGAGTACATGTATCGGCAGTGCAGCATACAGAATGCCGGCGAGTACAATCCCCAGAATGCTTTCCAGTGAATTCTTGACCGTCAGATATGCGTTCGCCTGTTGCAGCTTTTCCTCTTCCACAATATGCGGAATCAGCGCACCGGATACCGGTGTGAAAATGCCGCTGATTACATTCCCGAGTATGCCGAGCACAAACAGGATGACCAGATGTGATTCAGGCTCAGGGAAAAGAAGCATGAGGACGGTCGCGAGAATGATCATGCCACCTTTTATCCAGTCACAGATCACCATGATTCTGGCTTTATTGAAACGGTCGCCGAGTACACCACCGACGGGAGTGAAAACAAGCATGGCGACACCGCACAGTGCCAGATACAGGCCCTGAAGAAAGGCACTGTTTCCACTGATACTGAGAATGTAGAAACTCACGGCAAAGCTGTAAAGCAGTGCGCCCAGTTCTGAGACGAGTGCACCCAGAAAAACCAGCCGATAGTTCCTGTTGAGAAAGACATTCCTGTCCTTGTCATTCGTTTCACTGCGCATGACGGGCAACCTCCTTCCAGAGTGCAGTCAGAGTCTCGTCTTGAATCAGGTCCAGTATATAGTCGAGACCATCCTTCGCATTTCGGCCGAGCAGAAAATGCAGTGTGAAGTTCTCCGCAGTATCAATGAAACGTACGGACCGGACATCATAATTTGGTGCGGCATCAAACCGTTCTGCCAGTGCATATGTGGACTGCATGGCCTGTTCTGCATCTGCTGGCCTGTTCATCCTGAGATATGCCAAGGCAAGCAAAAGGTACAAAAGCGCACAGGCCTGGTCTATCACACCGGTCATGTCAGGTCGTCTGATGCTCTCAAGCAGATGAACCTCCCATTGCAGTAATGCTTCAGCCTGTTCCGGCACATCCTGCTGTATGTACGCATACGCCTTGGCGAATACCGTACGGAATGTTTTGAGCAGCGCATCCAGTAATGCCTCAGAAAGAAAGGACTGGGATTCGTCGGGCTTTCTGCAGAACAGGGAGAGAATCAGACCGATGGAGTCATTGAGTACGCCTTCTGTATTATGTTGCTTCAGAAGTTCTGCCGCCTGGTCAGCCCGGCCCAGCAGAATCTGCACATCTGCGATATTACCGCAGATGCTGATTTCACTGATTTTCGGATTTGTACTCAATGGCAGGAGAACCAGTGCCAGCTGAAACTGTTTAAGTGCACGCTGAAGGAGCTTTTCATTATGGTTTATGCCTCCATGCATCAGAAAGGTAGCAGCACTCAGCCAGACAATTTCCGGGGAATGCGGAAAACGGCTGAGCGCTTTTTCTGCTTCTTCCACACCTTCCGGATCTTCTGTATTGATCAGTGTGGTCAGGCGGTCGATTGTTGCATTCAGCCGGTGATCTTTCATCTCATAGCCCAGGAGTACATCAACGGAAATATCAAAATAATCTGCCATTTCCATGATCAGACTCAGCTCCGGCGTGGACAGACGCGCTTCCCATTTGTGGACGGCTCCTACCGTGACCCCAAGAACTTCAGCAAGCTGTTCCTGTGTCATCTTCCGCTGTTTGCGGAACTGCCTGATGTTTTCAGCAAGTTTGTTTTCCACGGTTCTGCCTCCTTTTGTGTTCTACCGGAATTATAGAGCGTATGTGGAGCCATTGAAAGAGATTACCGGTATGAATGGTAAATTAATATTTATACTATTAGTATAGAATTGTCATGTACTTTGATCAGTGCATGGAGCATACAAACCGACTTGACACACTGGTATAATTGCATATAATCCCTCACGAGGTGAGAAACTTGGATGATGAGATTTATTTCAGACAGGCCGCTGAAAAAGTACTGATGCTGCTGTCAAAGTCTCAGAATAAGCCGATGCACAGGAATGTAAGGCATCTGTCCATGGGGGAAGCCGGTATTCTGCGATGCCTGAATTCAAAAGGTGATGCAACCACAGCCGGAGAACTCGGACGCATGATGGGCATTGGTTCAGGTGGGGTTGCAAATCTTCTGAACTCGCTGGAAAAGAAAGGCTACATCATCCGGAAGATGAGCCCCGATGACCGGCGGCGGATCATGGTCCTGATGACTGATTCAGGGAAAGAACTGATTCAGCGGAAACAGCAGGAAGCCCTGAACCTGACAGTCGGTTTACTGACCCAACTCGGGAAAGAAGATACGGGACATCTGATCCGGATCTATCAGAAAATGCTGGAAATTGCTGAGGACTATCTGAAGCATAATCCATGTGAGGAGACTGAATAAGGGCATGTGGAAGATTTTTCGTTTCATGCACAGGCAGGACAGGGGGTATGCCTTTCTGTGCCTGCTGCTGGTGGCTGGGCAGGTATGGGTTGATCTGACCATGCCGGATTTTATGAGTGATATCACCCGTCTGATCGTGACTCCGGGCAGTGCCATGGCAGACATCTGGATCGCCGGCGGAAAAATGCTGCTGTGTGCATTGGGCAGCGCAGCTCTGTCTGTCATTGTAGGCTACTTTGCAGCAAAGCTTGCTTCCAATTTCAGCTTTACCATACGCGGGCAGGTGTTCCATCAGGTCACGGACTTCGGTGCAGAGGAGATCAAACGCTTTTCCACTGCGAGCCTGATTACCCGGACCACCAATGACATTACACAGATTCAGATGCTGGTTGCCATGGGACTCCAGGTCATGATCAAGGCACCCATCATGGCGGTCTGGGCAGTACTGAAAATTGTCGGGAAAAACTGGCAGCTTTCGCTTCTGACTGCAGCGGCTGTGGTGATCATCATGACCGTGATCCTGATTCTCATGCGTCTGGTACTGCCCAAGTTCCGGATCGTGCAGCAGCAGATCGATGATGTGAACCGGGTGACACGTGAAAACCTGACCGGTCTGCGGATTGTCCGCGCCTTCAATGCAGAAGCCTATCAGGAGGAGAAATTCGGCACGGCCAATCAGAACCTGATGGCGACACAGCTGTACACATCCAGACACATGGCCGTACTCATGCCGGTGATTTCTCTGGTCATGAGCGGACTCTCCCTGGCCATATACTGGTTCGGTGCATCCCTTGTGAACGGAATTCCCGTAACCGGCCCGGCTGCCATTATGGAACGGGTGGACATGTTCAGTGAGGTTGTGGTCTTTTCCTCCTATGCCATCTATGTGATCATGTCCTTCATGATGATGGTCATGATCTTCATGATGCTTCCCAGAGCGCAGGTTTCAGCTGCACGCATTGAGGAAGTACTTGCGGCAAAACCGGCTGTTCAGGAAGGGAAGGGTGCGGAAGGCACGGAAAAGGGGAGTCTGTCCTTCCGGAATGTATCCTTCCGTTATACGGATGCATCCGAGGACTGTCTGCAGGACATTTCCTTTGAAGCGCATCCTGGTGAGACGGTGGCCTTCATAGGGGCTACCGGCAGCGGAAAGACTACGCTGGTTGCACTGGCAGCAAGACTCTATGATGCAACACGTGGGCAGATCCTGCTGGACGGGAAAGATATCCGTGATTATACCTTTGATCAGCTGTACAGCAGGATCGGGTACATTTCACAGAAGGCTGTTCTTTTCTCAGGTACAGTGGCTGAGAACCTGACCTTCGGGGATGCAGGACATCCCATTACCGAGGCGGACTGGAAAGCAGCACTGGATATCGCCCAGGCAAGTGATTTCGTGGAAAACCTGCCAGGTGGCCAGGCCGCCAGTATTGCCCAGGGCGGGACAAACCTTTCCGGCGGTCAGAAGCAGCGTATGTCCATAGCCAGAGCCATCGCGCGCAGGCCGGAAATCCTGATCTTTGATGATTCTTTCTCCGCACTGGATTACCGTACAGACGCAGCCCTGCGCAAACGGCTTGCCACAGACCTTGCCGGAACCACATGCCTGATCGTGGCTCAGCGCATTGGAACCATCAAGCATGCAGACAGGATCGTGGTTCTGGATGAAGGCCGTGTCGTCGGGACGGGTACGCATGCTGAACTGATGCAGAATTGTGATGTATACCGGGAGATTGCCATGTCGCAGCTCTCCCAGAGTGAACTGGAGGCGAAATGACATGCAGGGAAACCGGAACAGAGGACCACATCGTGGTCCGGGACGCGTGCCTGAAAAGCCGCATAACCTGAAGAAAGCCATGGGAGATCTGCTGAAGTACTGCCACAATGATATGGCGGTCATCATAGTTTCCCTGATCTTTGCAGCAGGCGGGGCGGTTCTGACCATTATCGGTCCCAGACAGATCAGCCGGATCACAGACATGATCACATCAGGCCTGATGACAGAGATTGATATGGCAGGGATCACCCGCGTGGGTATTCTTCTTCTGACCATCTATGCTACCAGTGCGCTGCTGACATTTCTGCAGCATTACCTGATGGCCGGTTTCAACCAGCGTCTCTCCAGACGCATGCGCGGGGATATTGTGGGTAAAATCAACCGGCTGCCCCTGAGCTATTTCAATTTCCATGAGCATGGTGATGTGTTGTCCCGGGTAACCAATGACGTGGATACCATCAGCATGTCGCTCTCCAATTCTCTGGCGACCATTGTATCCTCGGTTGCACAGTTCGTCGGATGTCTCATCATGATGGTCATCACCAACTGGATCATGGCCGGTACTTCGGTTGTATCCACTATGATTGCCATGATCATCATGATGCTCATCATCGGAAGAAGCCAGAAGTACTTTGTAGCGCGCCAGAAAAGCCTGGGCGACCTGAACGGTTACATTGAGGAAATGTATACCGGGCACGACATCATCCGCATCTCTAATGCAGATGACAAGGTAAAATCCCGTTTTGATGAATTGAACGGTGCAGTCCGCAGCGCCAATTTCATGAGCCAGTTTCTGGGCGGACTCATGCAGCCGCTCATGGGATTCATCGGAAACTTCGGTTATGTCGCGGTCTGTGTCGTGGGTGCAACACTTGCCATGAACGGAACCATCACCTTCGGTGTGATTACCGCATTTATGATCTATGTGCGCCAGTTTCAGAGCCCGGTACAGCAGATTGCTCAGGCCATGACCAATATGCAGTCGGCAGCTGCAGCGGCAGAACGTGTATTTGAATTCCTGAACGAGACTGAAATGGAAGATGAAACAGAAAAGGACCGTAAGATCCGGGATGTCCGCGGTGAAGTGGAATTCCGTCATGTGAAGTTTGCCTATCCGGATAAACCCGAGGAAACCATCATCAGGGATTTCTCAGCGCATGTAAAACCCGGACAGAAGGTGGCCATTGTCGGGCCCACGGGTGCCGGTAAGACGACCCTGGTGAACCTTCTGATGCGCTTTTATGAAACAACCGGCGGGGATATCCTCATCGACGGAGTCAATATCCGGGATATGAAGCGCAGTGAGGTTCACGATCTCTTCGGTATGGTTCTTCAGGACACATGGCTGTTCGAAGGCACGGTACGGGAAAATCTTCTGTATAATACGCAGAATGTACCGGAAGAAGATATGAAAGCTGCCTGCAAGGCCTGTGGAATCCATTCCTTCATCAAGGCACTTCCTGAAGGGTATGATACCGTGCTGTCAGATAATACGGCCATATCAGCCGGTCAGAAGCAGCTCATGACCATCGCCCGGGCTATGATCCAGAACAGCCCCATGCTGATCCTCGACGAAGCCACTTCCTCCGTAGATACACGTACGGAACTGATTACGCAGCGGGCTATGGATAAGCTGACCGAACACCGCACCTGTTTTGTCATTGCACACCGGCTGTCCACCATCCGGAATGCAGATATGATACTGGTCCTCAGGGACGGGGACATTGTGGAACAGGGAAGCCACGAAGAACTCCTGGCAAAGGGCGGCTTCTATGCTGAGATTTATAACAGCCAGTTTGAGCAGGCTGCCTGAAATGTGCCAGCAGATGGCCTTTACAATGGAGTCAGACTGAAGCGTGTCTGACTCCATTTTTTTGTTTTTCCTTTCACACAACCAGGATATGCGATCATGATACACCCCATGGCTATCGCATCTGACACCACAGATCAGAACATACTGCACCGGATCTGTGCAGGATACTGAAGATGCCCCATGAATCCCAGGTTCAGATCCTGGCTTTTTTCTGTATTTATTTCGTACCACGAACCGTACTTTTGAGGCTAAACCCCAGTATTTCCTGTGGTCAGGCCGATGGAACCTATTGTATTGTCATATTCTGCCTATTGTATGCTCGATAGTTTTATGTGTAAAATAATTTATCACTAGCGAACTAATATTCAGTCATGGATTACCATATGGCTGATGGAGGAGGTACCCTATGGCAGGTTCCTGGACGGAAGACAAAGCTTTCATGGAACAGTTCTCAGACAGCATTTTGCGTTCCATGTCTGCCTATCCCCGTAAGCTGATCCACACGGATGAACTGGTTCACGCACATGATATGACATTTTCCGAAATCCAGCTTCTGACCCTTCTGTCTATGCGCAGTGTTACCATTGAAGAAGCCTCACGGACACTGAACATTGCAAAAACCAATCTGGCTATACTGACCCGTAGTCTCATTGACAAAGGGTATATGGAACGCATCACTGACACAAAGGATAAAAGAAAAGCATTTCTCGCCATAACACCCCTTGGCAGAGAAGAATATGCAGCGATTCGGGATTCCATCGCAAGTCAGCTCAAAAGGCTTTCAGTCCGTTTCAGCAAGGTGGAAATCCGTACAATGATCAAGGCAGTGGACCAGATCAATGATGTTCTTGATGAAATCTGAACGATCTTACGTATGAATCACGATCTCACTGCTGCTCCATGGTTTGCTTAGAACGGGCGCTGGCATAGACGTGTCTGTTATGAGTCTTTCAATTCCGGAGGCATTGTAATAGCATGCTTCCGGTTTTTTGATGCAAAAAAACGGCTCTGTGAAGAGCCGCGTTAGGTTTCATCAGAGGCAAACACAGTCATCCATCCACCTTGGATCCTCTGCAAAGCTAACTGTGCCCATCTGCAGATTCCAGCCTGAAAGGCAGGTCATGCAAATGGCTTCCGGTCTTTCTCCCTTCACGCCTGCGTATGCAGTCCGGGAAGATGCAGCTGCTGGGAAAAGCAAAAGTCCGACTACACTTCAGGGGGAGCATATCAATTCGCACGCAAAGCAGTACCCTGCGCCCGCACAAATCAGACATAAGGTGCACAGGGCGCGAGGCATCTCTTGCTGTACTCCCAACAGGGAAGGAAATCCGGACAGTATGTCGAAACATTGGAAAAAAATCCGCTGCCGGACTGGAAATCCCGGAAGCGGAAGAGAACAGGAGGTAAAGCATATGCTGCTCGGTGGAACTGTAACCGGTGAGTATCACAGTCCGGCTGAATGGGAAACCCTGCTGACCGCATCCCGGTTCCGGGCAATCACAGCCCCGTTTACCTGCCGTACTCCAAGACAGGAAATCGAAGCGTACTGTGAGATCATCCGCCGCCATGGTGTCCGGATTGCGGAAATCGGTGTCTGGAAAAATCTCCTGGACCCGGATCCGGATCAGGCGAAGGAAGCCATGGAATTTGCCAAGGGCCAGCTCGCTCTGGGCGACGAACTCGGGATCCCATGCTGTGTCAATATTGCAGGCACATCCGGACCGGCTGGGTGGGACGGTGCAGACCCAAGCAACTACTCAGAAGAGACCTACGGCCGGATTATTTCGAATGTCCGTGAGATTCTCGATACTGTGAGGCCATCCCGTACGGACTATACACTCGAGCCCATGCCATGGATGATTCCGGATGGCCCGGATGTATACCTGCAGCTGATCCGGGATGTGGACCGGCCACATTTTGCTGCGCATATGGACTTTGTCAATATGATCTGTTCGCCAAGGCGCTACCTGGGTGCGACTGCATTTATAGAGGAATGCTTCCGTAAGCTTGCACCATACATCCGCAGTACGCATATCAAGGACAGTGCTATGGACCTGACCCGTCTGACTTCCTTCTTCAGCGAGTGCAATCCGGGAGAAGGCGGACTGGACTATGTTCAGATCCTGCGCATCATTGACCGCTACATGCCGAAGGATGCCCCGGTACTGCTGGAACATATGCACACATTTGAAGAGTATGCTGCGGCCTATGTGTATGTAGAGAAGAAAGCTATGGAAGCCGGTGTATCCATCACCTGATTCTCTGGTTACTGCATGAAGATATAACGTTAAACCTGACCATGAGTGCCGGACAGGACCAACGCATACTGCACATAACCATTCAAAGGAAATGCTCGGGTGCATTGGAGTCTCATGTTCCGGATTTATGCATTTTCTGCCGGATACGGTACAAAACACTGAGCGGTTCATATGCTTTGTTCAGAGTATGCAGCAGGTGAACGGCATCATGTTCTGTACGGTAGCCATTGGGAGAAAAGATCTCACTGGCCATGAGTTTGCGGTTTCGCTTCTGCATGAAGCGCAGTACATATTCCTCAGCATGAGCTGTGTTTGCCTGAGCATCATAGAAGTACAGACTGCCGCATTCAGGCAGGCCGGCCTGAGGCCTTAGGACAGCACGGAGACCATGCTGTGCAAGCACATCTGTCAAATCGTGCAGAATGCTTTCGGTCCGTTCCTTCAGGGCCACAATCTTGATATACACGATATCCTCCGGGAGGAATGTGTCATCATCCAGATACTGCCGGTATGGAGAACGCTTCATATGCTGAAAGATGATGCGCTCCTCCCTGGACATGACACCTCGGTGATATATACAGCTGCGATTCCCGTGTATCGTGTAGATGAAGTAAGAAAGCCCCAGATTACTGAGCTGGTCCATCAGCCACAGGGATGATGCCGGGACCATGGGAAACCTTGCAATGTAAAGGTTTTCGTTGGCATCATAAACAGCAGCGCCATCCATGACAATCATGGGTGCATTCAGACGGACATGGCTGATCTGGCTCATGAAAAAAGCCGGTGCGTGCTCAGAAATCAGACAGATACTCGCCCCATCATTGTTGAGGTAATTCAGCCTGAACAGAACAACCGACGGGATCTGAGAAAGCTGGTCCGGCGCAAGGTCTTTCGTCCGTACAAAGAACAGCTGATCACGCAGTTTTATACGCGGCAGGCGGAAGACATTGACACCGATGGCAATGCCGGTACCTACAAGAACATCCAGAACACGGTGAAAAGCCTGATCCAGCGGGTGCTCGACATCCGGATACACGATGACCACGCAGATGAACACAATGGCTGCAAGGCCTGAAGTATCAGGCTTGCGGATCACCACGCTGCTGTACAGGGAAACAAGTATGCCGAGGCCCATCAGCGCATAGAGTGGGATCCCGGTTATGGAAGGAAACAGCGGTACGATCAGCAGGAACAGGAAGCCCCAGAATGCACCGATCAAGGTGCCTGCAATCCGGTTGAATGCGTAGTCCCTTGTGTCATGAACGTAGGGCTGCATGCAGATGATCGCAGTGATGACTGCCTCTGACGACATCGCGGCTCCACGGTATCCACGATAATAGTAGAATACCAGACAAAGGAATACAGCAAAAGCTGTCTTGAGAATCCGCTGACCAATGTATGGAAGATAGAGTTTCTGACGCATAGGCAGTATGCTGCTCCTTTACTCTTTCTTTTATTGACTGAATATTGGCTCCGGTATCATACAGACTTCAGGCTCCAGAAACGGTTCAGAGGTCACTGAAACCGAACCATTGTGTTTTAGGAATCCGGCAGTGAGTACTGTCATGGTCAGGAATCTATGGGGCGCAGCTGATTGTCGTCCGGTCCGTATCATTCCTTCTGATTCACGCGTATCATATACTTTCAGGCACAAAAGCGCAACCGAAGGCGGCTGCCCGGTCTGCATAGAACCGGTTGCCAGATCTGTCCGGATCACCTGGTATGATCTGCCGTATCCGAATTTGCACAGGGATGCCTGTTCCATATATCAGGAACCCCAGGTGCAGATCACGCAATCTGTGCCTGAAAATCCATAAAACGTTCCGCCCTGGATGGAGCGGAATCATGAAACCCGAAAGGAGAGAGCTAACGATGCCTGAAATTCCTGGAGATTCTATTGCCATTGCAAGAGAGTATATGGATTCACTGCTGGTGGAAAGCAGAATCCTTGGGGCGGAAAAACCGTCAACCCGGTTCAGTTTTCTCGGGAACACATTTGAAACACCCATTATGACTGCAGCACTGAGTCATCTGGATCTGGTGGGTATGGCAGAAGGTGCAAAACAGGCCGGTGCGCCGGTCAGCATCGGAATGGGGGATACGGAAGAATTCGGGAGAGTTCTGGCTACAGGTGCCAGAGTGATGAAAATCATCAAACCATATGCTGATCCCGAAGCGATCCACGAACGCATCCGTTTTGCCGAGGAAAACGGTGCCATGGCGGTAGGTATGGATATTGAGCATGCCGTCAATGTGGAAGATGCCGAAAACTCAAGTATTAACGGGATTCCCATGAAACTGCCGACGATGGACGAACTGAAAGAGTACATACACTCCACTCGGCTCCCTTTCTTCATTAAGGGAGCGCTCAGCGTGCAGGATGCCATGCGGAGCATCGAACTGGGCTGTCGTGGTATCATTCTGAGTCATCATAACGGACTCATGCGTTATTCCGTTCCACCGGTCATGATCCTTCCGAAAATCCGGGAGGCAGCAGGTAATCGCCTGCTGATCATTGTGGATGGCGGGATTGCATCCGGCTTTGACGCTTTCAAGGCGCTGGCACTGGGTGCCGATGCTGTGACTGTTGGCCGTCCTCTCATGCCACCACTGCGTGAAGAAGGAGCAGCCGGTGTCTGCAACACACTGAAAACCTTTACCGCCCAGCTTCAGGCCATGATGCTCCGGACTGGAACCAAAGACCTTGAACATATGGATCCGACGGTAATCTGGCACAACTGACAAGATCAGACTCTGTCCGGGGCGGAGCCACAGACGTGCTCAGTGTCCCGCCCCGGCAGTTCCTGATCCTCTCGATTT
>ONWQ01000390.1 GCA_900321565.1 uncultured Eubacteriales bacterium | reverse complement strand
CATCATAGAGTTCCTGAGCGGCCTCCATTGGTGAAGCAACGCCATAAATCACCTTTTCCATTTTTTCAACGAAAATGGCATGAATTGAGGAATCCATTTCATAGTCACCATTTTTGAATCCAACTGTTTCTTCAGAAATCTGAATAGCCTGACTCATCAATGGGCTAAGTACATTGTTTTCCCTAAGTGTGCTGAGAGCAACAGAACTGGCAGGAACACCTCTCTGAGTGCCCAGAATCATAGCAGCCTCGGGATCATTGATCATCCAATTGATAAATTTAGCAGCTTCCTTTTGCTTGACTTCATCTGTGTTCTTGTTAATTGCAATCATAAGTGACGGACAGCACTCCTGGCCAGTAGTCAAAGCACCTTCCATTTTAGGCATTGCACAAACCCCAAGCTCATAATTGAGGTTGGCAATTTCTCCGTCAATATTGGAGAAGAAAAGAAATACGCCGCCAATTTTTCCATTAATCCAAAGTGGGTTGTTTTGCAGACTGTCATAGACCACGCTTTCTGAGTAGGGCTGTGCAGTCGAATTGTCGAATATCTTTTTGAACTCCTCAAACGCCTGAGCCATCTGTTCGACTGTAAAGCCAGGAGTAAGATCATCCTGAACAGGAATCTGATTTGTGATTTGTTCAAGCATTGGCTTGAGAATGTATCTGACATAGCTATCCGTTATTGCGACAGTCATGTAAGCTTCAGGGTCATTCGAATGTAGATCTGCCGCCATTTTATACATATCTTCCCACGTCCACCGGAAGGAACCATCTTCGTTGTTGATTAATTCTCCAAGAAGAGCTTTGTTGTAAAGGAATACGGTACCATTGTATCCAAGCGGTAATACAACAAGTTTCCCGTCTTTGATGCAATAATCGTTAAGCATCGATTCTGCGATAGTGCTAGGATCAATCAGATCAGAAAATGTATTCATATCGGCAAATGCATCGCCTCGGGCAAACATTTCCGCAACCCAACCCTGATCGACCTGAAAGAAATCAGGAGCGTTCCCTGAAGCAAGCTGTGTGACCAGCTTTTGATAATATCCGGCAATCGCACTGTATTCAGCTTCAATCTTCACATTAGGGTTCTTTTCCATATAGACATTAATTGCTTCCAATGTTGCTGCAGCACGACTATCCCCTCCCCACCAGGAGAACCGCAGCGTAACTGGTTCGTCAGCTAATGCAAACGACATTGACAGACATAATACGAGACAGCACAAGACAGCAGACAAAATACGTTTCATATTGTTCCTCCTCCTCAGGTTCATCCAAGAACCTAAAACATTCTGTAATTTGAGTATAGGAGAGAGAAATCGTCAAAACAAGCCGCATAAAATTCAGAAATCCATGCATTTTTTTAAGATTAAACTTTCCAGATACGACATCAATCAGGCTGGAAGTCGCTGTTCAGACGAAAAAAAGAGATTGTTAATCCACAATGTCATTCGTTGTCTGAGTTCACAGTCTTCTGAATGGGAATGGACAATATGCTATAGTTCCAAAAGCATTGAAACCGAAATAGCAGCAAACTAAAGCAATAGCGAACTGTAAGAAATAGTACATTCGGATACGTTTTCATTTGTAACAGATACCCTATAGTACGCATATCTGTCTCAGATCATTTCTGGCTGCACAGACTGAGACTTTTTCAGTTTCAGCTTCTGGCATATACATATATTTGTTTGCAGTTGATGCAATTCCATGTTAATATCAATGCGACAAAAGTCCAAATGGCATCACTGCCCCTGACTCAGCGAAGGAAGGTATGACCTTGAGCACGACCAAGTTAAACCAGTCTGTCGAAAAAACACTACGGATTATCGAAGTCATGACGGAAGCGAGCAGTCCTATGCATTTGCAGGACATCGCAAAAGCCGCAGACATTCCGGCCAGCACTGCCTTACGGATGCTTCAGACACTGGTGAACATGGGGTATGCATATCAGGAAAAAGCTCCCCTGAAACGATATGGTCTTTCCCTGCGTATTGTTGCACTCGGTCAGATGATCAATGATCATTTCCCATATCACGATATCATCCATCCCTTTCTTCTCGAGATTTCAAAACAGACCGGTGAAACATGCTGCGTATCCAATCTGCAGAACCATATGGTTCAGTATTTTGATGTCGTCGTCGGAAGGTCCAACGGTGCGCTGACCATCCGTCAGCGGATTGGTGGTACTGCGTATATGCACTGTACAGCCAGCGGCAAGATGTTTCTCATCGAATACACCGATGCACAGCTGGATGACCTCATTGCCACAGTCGGACTGCCGAAACTGACCGAGCGGACCATTACCAGCAAGGAACGCCTGGTTGAAGAACTGGACAAGTGCCGCAAACTGGGCTATGCCCTGGATGATGAAGAGGTGGAAACCGGCATGCGTTGTCTGGCCGCACCGATCCGGGGTGCAGACGGATCCGTCGTTGCCACACTGAGTATGTCCGGTCCCCTGTCACGTATGCCCAGAAGCAGGTATCAGGATGAACTCGGACCCATGCTTGTACGCAATGCCCGGGCCATTACACGCATCATCTGCGGTGAAACGGAGTAATCCTTCCGCTTCAGCTGCAGTTCATATCCACCTTTCAGCATCATGCCGGCCACTGCGCCGGCTTTTTTGCATGCACAGGCCAGGCTCTGCTTGCTTCATAAGATCCCTCTGCTTCAGTAAGTGGTACATACCCGCTTTTCAGCATCATGCCAGCACTGCATCGGCTTTTGCATGCACAGGCCAGACTCTGTTTGCTTCACAAGATCCATCTTCTTCGCAACCGGTATATACCCGCTTTTCAGCATGTGGCCGGACACCGCGCAGGCTTTTTGCATGCACAGGCCAGACTCTGTCTGCTTCATAAGATCCATCTCCTTCGCAACCGGTACATATCCGCTTTTCATCCTCATGCCGGACACTGCACCGGCTTTTGCATGCACACATCAGTCTTATGCTTTCCACCAGATGTCCACTCTTTACAGGGGAAGACTGTACCTGGCAATGCGCATGTCTCAATTTCATCAAGTGAAACCGACTATAAATATTTTGAAATTTCTATTGACAAATCGCACAATCCACCTTAGTATCATATTGTCCAGTAAGTGAAAAGTAGTTTTT
>ONWQ01000383.1 GCA_900321565.1 uncultured Eubacteriales bacterium | reverse complement strand
TCACTGGCTCCGGCATCCTTCAGGAGTGGTACACATGCCTTGCAATGCTCATCCGGCCAGCGTTCAAAATCAAGATCATGCAAAAGCCCTGCCATGCTCCAGAAATCCCGGTCTGCGTCATAACCAAGCGACTGCGCATACCAGCCCATGACAGCCTCCACGGTCAGTGCATGCTGCAGATGAAACGGTTCCTCATTATAAGCTCTGAGCAAGTCCAGTGCCTGTGAGCGGTTCATTCCGGTTTCCATATATTTCTCCTGTACCCGGGACCCGGGTTCCTTCCGTTCAGATTTCATTCCGACACATGATATCCCGTGTTGACACAGTATTTGTGTCGTCAGTTTTCCTGCTGGCTGCAGTTTTCATGACCACGTCTGCATTTCTGACATGAAACACTATATCGGTCAGAAATCAGGATGTCAATTCTTTCCTGTGCTGTTTATCTTCCATTGCAGTTTGCACAGCAAAGTATAAAACAAACGGCAGGCCAGGACGGTCTGCCGTTCTTTCATGTACAGGATCGGTTACAGAAGTTTCACAAGCATGGTCTTCTGTTCATCCATTTCTACTTCCACAAGTCCATCCTTTTCCAGCTGTTTCATGACGTCTGAAAAACGCTTGAATCCTATGGTGCGTTCATTGAAATCCGGATAGGTTGTCAGGATATCCGCTTTCAGAATAGACGGATTAATCCGGTCAAATCCACCTTCCTTATATGCCTGAAGCTGGGCTTCAAACGCTTCTTTCCAGTTGTCCTTAGTCAACTGAAGACTGGTATCCGGTCCCTCATCCGAGTGAGTGTTAAGATAGACAATCACATTGTAGTTGTCATTCTTCACCCGGATATCGCCAAACTTGTTCTGCAGTTTCACAAGAAGCTTGAAGAATGTCGCACAACCATAAGACTTTTCATTAAAGTCCGGTCTCAGACGCATGAGAACACCCTTAAGTTCCGAAGCATACATTTCCCCGGCATCGCTCTGTTCCTCACAGACATTAACGAGCAGCTTATTCAGTTCTGACAGATCCATCATTTCATCCGAGCTGCTGTTATTCTGCTTCTGCTTCCGGCCACCGGTCGGGGACGGTACATTCCGTCCGCCCATGCTTTCCAGAAACTGGAACTCATTGCAGGCATTAATGAAGATATTGCTCGCCGCCTCAGAACGTGAAATGCCGAGCACAAACTTGCCCATGCCTTTCAGGCGGCCAACCAGTGGCATATAATCGCTGTCACCGGAAACAATGCAGAAAGAATCAATCAGCGGGTTCGTATAGGCCACTTCCAGCGCATCCACAACCAGCTGGATATCTGCATTGTTTTTCTGGGCTATACCATAACGGATCGAAGGTACCACCGTGAATGTATTGCTCAGAAGGATCTCCTTGAGATCTGAAAACCGGTCTGTGTATCCGTATACCCGACCGATGAGAATATCTCCACGGATTTTGACTTTCTCGATAATACTGCTCAGCGTTGCAACCTTGGCGCCACAGTTTTCAAGGTCCACAAACACAGCATACTTACTCATGTTTTTCTCCTTTCCGGTCTCCGCATGTATGCCGTCCGCTGCGAAAACCTGTTTTACGGGCACCCTGTCCGGATGATTCTTACCGGGATCATATACGGAATGTAAACCGGTCTCCCCGCACATATTGTTCGGAAAGGTGAATCATTCTGCCTTTTTTGTCCCGGATGGCCTCAAATACATACAGCAGGGCTTCTCCCGGTGTGATATTCAGAAGACACGCATTCTCTTCATCTGCATAGCGCAGGGAAATCTCATGACTTCCCCGGTCCGGTTCAATACCTTTCTGCTTCAGAATCGTATAGACTGAGTCAGTCAGTTCTTCTCCTCTCAGCCAGGAAAGGGACGGTGCATACCGGTTTTTTTCCACCATGACCGGCTCATTATCTGCAAGACAGAGCCTGGTCATCTCCAGAAGCTTACTGGAATGGAAGTCAGAAAAATAGTGTTTGTCCCTCTCTGTCATTTCCACCATTTCCGTTCTGATGACTTTCGTTGACGGCTGAAGTCCCATCATCATACAGGTTTCGTGAAAACTGGTTACACTGCTCAGATTCTTCGCAATCCTTGGAAGTGCAACATAAGTTCCTCTTCCCTGGAATCGCTCCAGAAGGCCTTCTGATTCCAACGCCTCCAGTGCCTTCCGCACTGTAACCCGGCTGACAGAAAAACTGTCACTGAGTGCAAATTCTGAGGGAATCCTTGAATGCACGGGGTACTCGCCTGATGCGATTCTCCGTCTGAGTTCTTCACATACCGTTAGGTACAGCGGCACTTCTTTGCCTGTCTCTGCCACTCTGACTCCCCTCTCTTCTGCAGACTGCATGCGTGTCTCATGCCAAAGCGCAGTATACCACACGCTTTCCAAAAATGGAAACACGGATGTTGATTCTTGGTCATGTAAGGAATCTGTGCTATACTTCTTCAGCTGACGAAAAGGGAGGGGAGAATTCATGCTGTCTGATCCGCGTGTTTCTGCATGCCTGGTACTTTATCATCAGGATCAGTCCGTCCAGAGAACGGCACGCTGTATTGCCGAATCAACAGAACCTGTGGAACTATATATCGTAGACAATTCTCCCGAAGACATTACTGTGCGCTTTGTACAGCTTGAGTGCCCGGAAGCCACTGTATTCCCTCAGAAAAAGAACCTTGGGTATGGAAAAGCCAACAACCTTGTGCTGAATAAACTGCATTCCAAGTATCACCTGATTCTGAATCCGGATGTGACATTTGACCGGACACTGATCCGCAGAATGGTGGACTATATGGATGCGCATCCGGATATCGTGATCCTGTCCCCGCGCGTACTGAATCCGGATGGTACCGAACAGTTTCTCCCCCGTCGCCGACCGACTGTACGATATCTTCTGGGCGGTCCCCTGGAGCGTTTCGGAAAACCATTCACAACCTGGCGCACCACATTTACCATGGCAGATCAGGAAATCACCGCTCCGGTGGACGTGGAGTTTGCCACCGGCTGTTTCATGCTGATCCGCACACACGCGTTCTTTAAGATGAAGGGATTTGACCCGCGCTTTTTCCTGTACCACGAGGATACAGACCTGACACTCAAGGCGCTTCAGTACGGCCATGTCGTATATCATCCGGACATGGTCATTACCCATGACTGGCATCGAGGCAGTGCGCACAGCATGAAACTGCGTCTCCGCCACATCTGGTCCACATGCCAGTACTTCGCGAAATGGGGACTGAAATGGTGAAGACAATCACAGTATGCCTGGCTGTCTATAACGGAATGCCCTACCTCAGACAGCAGATCCTTTCGCTGCAGCAGCAGGATGACCGCGATTTCCGCGTGCTGATTCAGGATGACGGTTCCCAGGATGGTTCCCAGGAGTTTCTGCAGGAAATCACCGGAACAGATACCCGTTTCCACTTCGGTGCTCATCAGGGATGTCATCTGGGGCCTGCCGGCAATTTTCTGGACCTGTGCAGACAGGGCACAGGCTATATTGCTCCCTGTGACCAGGATGATATCTGGGCACACGATAAGCTGACAGTGGAGCGGAAAGCCATGGAGCAGGCTGAATTTGAGCATCCGGGAACCCCGGTTCTGGTGCATTCCGACCTGCAGGTTATCGACGCGGAAGGGAATCCGCTCTTCCCTTCCATGTTTAAACATCAGGGCTGGGATTTTTCAGCAGTCCGGTTTGAGCAGCTGCTTGTCCAGAACAATGTGACGGGTTGCACCATGCTGATCAATGAGCCGCTCAGGCAGCTCATCTCCCATGCACAGGCCGATCAGCTGTTCATGCACGACTGGTTTATTGCCCAGACGGCGTCAGCATTCGGCATCATCTGTCCTGTTCGTCAGCCCCTTGTTTCCTATCGGCAGCATGAACATAACCAGATTGGTGCCAGTGAGGGCGGAACTCTGCAGCGCATTTTCCAGGCGTTCTCAAAATGGGACAGGACCAAAGCGCGGCTTGAATGGAATTATAAGGAAGCGAAAGCTTTCAAGGCTGTTCATGAAGACGCTCTCTCCTCGCAGGTTCAGTCTACTCTGGACTGTTTTCTGGAAATCGAGCATATGCCGAAATACCGGCGTGCCGTCGCGCTCCTTCGAGGCGGGTTTCTCATGCAGAGCACTGCGACCCGGATCGGGCAGCTTCTTTTGACATAACAACACTTTCCTGTTCCAGGAAAAGTATTCCGAACCACACCACAAGGGATTGTGTCCCATTCAGTATCCAGACTCCATGTCACACAAAGTTAACAGGGGTATTCGTTGACTCAGTTTTTGGGTTATGATAGATTGTCTCTGTATCCAAAATTGGAATCATATGCCGGTTCCGGCTTTATTGGTTAAAAGGAGGTTTTCACTTGAAACGCTTACAATGGATTCTCAGCACAATGCTGATCATCACCATGCTGCTCTCCTGCATGCCCGGTGCTTCTGCATTGACGGTTGAGGAGTGGAATGCACAGTGCACGGTCAAAACAGTCAAGAACACGATTGTTTACCGTCCGGATGCAGCCGGGAACAAAACCCAGGTTGCTACAATTCCTGCGGGAACCTTTGTTCAGCAGAATGCATTCGACAATGCCAGCCAGATGTGGAACATCACCTTTCTGACCAGCAATGGTGCAACTGCCTGGGGCCTGGTATCCGCCAGCAGTCTGGCGGTGACCTCTGTAACCATTACACTGGATGACGGGACTGAGGTAGAGGTTCCTGAAGAACTCAGTTCAGACCTAGAAGCTGCAGCCGCCTATCTGAATCAGACAAGAACCGATCATTACTATACTGTCAGCACAACGGACGGCACCATTCACGCAGGTGATATTTCTGAAAAACCTCAGACAGATACCACCAAAATGGAAGTTCCGGAAGGCTATGAAGCCGCTGTCGTAGAAGACACCTTCGGCGGCGAAGGAAGTACTTCTGAAGGCGACTCAGCGGATGAACAAGCTGAAGTATCTGCAGAAACTGATGCCACTGCGACACAGACAGATACATCTGTCACGCAGGCTGACACGGCGACTTCTGAGACAGACACCCAGACAGCCCAGACTGATGTGGCAACCAACAGTTCATTAACTGACAGTGAGAAAATTGATTATCATCGTGTTATAATGATGGGTTCCAGTAAAACGCTGGTAAACATCAACGGTGCTCAGCAGACTGTCGATACAAGTCTCATCGATTTTGGCACAGAAGTTCCGTACGATGAGCAGCTTGCGACAATAAGCGCCCCCAAGACCGGTAAATGCACACTTCTTTCTGAGCCTAAGAAAGGTGCTTCCAAACTCGGCACCCTGAAACACGGCACCATTGTTGGCGTAATCCGAAAGGGAAAGACATATACCCGCATTTTTGCAAACGGCATGGAGGGTGTAGTCACCAATGCGTCCATTAAAACCCTCACTCGTGGCGAAACACCAATCGGGAACGGTGTTTTGACTTACAATGGCCAGATTGATAACTCGAAACAGATCAACATCCGTGTTAAGGCTTCCACTTCTGCAAAAGTAT
>ONWQ01000378.1 GCA_900321565.1 uncultured Eubacteriales bacterium | reverse complement strand
TTCATTACCATTGCGAATTAATTCGTCAATCAGTGCAAGGGCATTCGATGTATCAGACATCTTCAGCGCATCACAAAAACGGAAAAGAAATGATCTTCCAGCAGTTCCCAAAACTTGCCGAACAAGCTCAGCATCTACAGAGGTGGCATAACCTATGCACATATCAAGAATGGACAGTGCATCACGCATTCCACCTTCTGCTGCTCTTGCGATCATGTGTAATGCTTCGTCCGTTGTGTCTACTCCGGCTCCACTTGCTGCTTCTTTCAGTCTGCCTGCTATTTTTTCTGATGGAATCCGACCAAAATCAAACCGCTGGCACCTGCTGAGAATAGTCGCTGGTAGTTTTTGGGGTTCAGTAGTTGCAAGTATGAAAACTACATACTCTGGTGGCTCTTCAAGGGTCTTCAGTAGCGCGTTGAATGCAGCTGTTGAAAGCATATGCACTTCATCAATAATATAGACCTTATAATGACCATATTGCGGAGGATATTGAATTGTATCTCTCAGTTCCCTGACCTGATCCACACCATTGTTACTCGCAGCATCAATCTCTGTAATGTCCATGGATTCATCCGCACTGATCCGTTTACAGCTTGGACAGACGCCACATGGGTCTCCATTTTGAGGGTTCTCACAATTCACAGCCTTTGCCAGTATCTTCGCAGTACTTGTTTTGCCTGTTCCACGAGTACCACAAAAAAGATAGGCATGTGCAATACGTCCGGATTGTACCTGATTTTTCAATGCGGTTACAATGCCTTCTTGTCCTACCATTTCTGAGAACTTTGAAGGACGCCACTGTCTGTACAAAGCCTGATATGCCATGCCTTTCACCCCCTGATTGACAAGCAGGGATCCACAAAGGATCCCTGTTAATTATTGATTCAACCCTGCTGCTCTGCGGATCTTCTGTCCCTGTGGTGTATCTTCAAGTATATAGCCAGCCAGCTTAATCGCATCACGCAACTCATCGGACTTTTTCCAATTCTTGTTTTTTCTGGCTTCAGCCCGTTCAGCTACCATCTGTTGAATTTCCTCAGGTATCTCCTCGTTTTCAGCAGATTCTTTCTGCACAAGGCCCAGTACATCGGTCATTCCTTTGAAACTCTTCAGTGCAGCTTCCAGTACAGCTTTTGAAGATTCATTATTCAATGAAGAGTTCAAATCGCGGACTTCTTCAAATATAGCACCAATAGCATCCGCAGTATTGAGGTCATCATCCATTGCGTTGTCAAACCGTTTTTCATATTCCTGAAGTCTGTCAAGCAGCGCAGTTTCATCGTCTGTCACAGGAATATCTTTCGCTTTTTTCAATAAAAACAGCATCTGATCCCTGGCCGTATACAGTCTCTGCAGACTAACCGCAGCAGCAGCGATCTGATCGCGGGAGAAATTAATCGGACTACGATAATGTGCTGAAAGCATGAACATGCGTACAGCTTCAAGATCGTACTCTTTCGCAATATCCCGGATTGTGAAAAAGTTTCCCAGGGACTTGCTCATTTTCTGATTATCAACGTTGATAAAGCCATTATGCATCCAATAGTTTACATAGGGTTTCCCTGTTGCACCTTCTGATTGCGCTATTTCATTTTCATGATGCGGAAACAGCAGATCTTTCCCACCGCAATGAATGTCAAAAGTATCACCAAGATAAGTCATGGACATCGCTGAGCATTCAATATGCCATCCTGGACGACCGGCTCCCCATGGACTATCCCACGCAGGCTCTCCCGGTTTCTGGCTCTTCCATATGGCAAAATCTGCAGGTGCTTCTTTATCGGTTTCCACATCCAGCCTGTCGGATGCACCCATTTCACGGTCTTCCATTTTCTGACCAGAGAGTTTGCCATATCCCGGGAAAGCTGAAACTCTGTAATAAACATCACCGTTACTGCCAACATATGCATGACCATTATCGATGAGTTTCTGGATGAGTGCAATTATTTGCTGAATGTGTTCAGTTGCCCTTGGGTGAACCGTTGCAGGACGGATACCCAAGGCTTTCGCATCCTGGTAATAAGCCTCTATGAATCTATCTGCAAGCTCACGGACTGTAATTCCTTCCTGGTTTGCACGTCGAATCATTTTGTCGTCGATATCTGTAAAATTCTGTATGAAAGTTACTTCATATCCTTCGCGTTCAAGTTGACGCCGAAGCACATCAAAGGTGATAAATGGCCGTGCATTCCCAATATGAAAATAATCGTAAACAGTCGGGCCGCAGGCATAAATGCCAACTTTTCCTTCATGAATTGGATGGAATTCCTGTTTGCTTCGTGTCAAAGAATTGTAAATAACCATTACTCTGTTTCCCTCCTGCATATTCTTTACGACCAGCCTGGTTCTGTATGACCACTCCAGTCTTGTGTTACACCCTCATTCATTCCCTTCGGATAGATTCCATCTTGCTGTAGCTGCACCCCTAAGTCTGCAGTATCATTATTGGCATTACTGACCACCTGTATTTCCTCAGTAAAACCATTTTCACCCAGTATAGAAGAAATCCCCGCATATTCAGCCCGTACAATGGTTGGATAAACCTCCGCCGGGAGATCAGCCTGAATGGTATACATAGCCGGATACAGTCCGTTGAAACGATAGTATCCGTATGTATCAGTGACTGTAGTTGCGACCTCAACACCATTGCGGTAAAGATGCAATACAATACCTGCCAGGCCAGACTCACTCGTATCCATCAGACCATTTCTGTTTTCATCAACCCATACATAATCACCCAAGTTACCCGGCAACACAGCGCCAATGTTCATGTTCTCCTGATCAGAGCCCATGATGAGCTTGAAAACGTCGGATTCGCCCGAACGCCCATGACAGTTTGTCATAACGCTTACCAAACCGTTACGTGTCAGGCGTTCATCGCTCGCCTCTGCCACAATCTGTCCTTCTGGCAAAACTACTGAAAGCT
>ONWQ01000047.1 GCA_900321565.1 uncultured Eubacteriales bacterium | reverse complement strand
TACCATGCGCTCGGGATTCAGCTGGATGTGATCGTGATCGATTTCTTCCACTGGACCGTGCAGGGCGACTGGAAGTTTGATCCGAAGTACTGGCCGGATCCGAAGGCCATGATTGACGAGCTGCACAGCATGGGCATCAAGGTCATGGTCAGTGTATGGCCTTCCGTGGACCGTCGCAGCGAGAACTTTGCGGAAATGATGGAGCGCGGGCTTCTGATGCGCACCGAGCGCGGTGCCGCGCAGACGTATGACTACCAGGGCGACTGTGTACAGATTGACCCGACCAATCCTGAGACCCGGGAGTACGTATGGGAGAAGTGCAAGGCGCATTATTATGACCTGGGCATTGATTACTTCTGGCTCGACAATTCTGAGCCTGACCTGACCAAGTACGACTTTGACAACTTCCGCTATCATATCGGGACGGCCCTGTCCTGCAGCAATATCTATCCGCAGTGGTACAGCCGCCTCTTCTATGATCATGAGACCGCACTGGGAAACACCGGCGTGGTGAACCTGCTGCGCAGCGGCTGGGCCGGCAGCCAGAAGTACGGGAACGTGCTCTGGAGCGGAGACGTGCCCTCCACATGGGAATCTCTCCGGGATCAGCTGGTCGCCGGGCTCAATATCGGGCTGGCCGGCATCCCCTGGTGGAACACGGACATCGGCGGGTTCATGGAAGGGAACGTACAGGACCCGGCATTCCGTGAACTGCTCATCCGCTGGTACGAGTGGGCCGTGTTCCAGCCGGTCATGCGCCTGCACGGCGACCGTGAACCGTTCACGATCCCGGCACTGGATGACCGTGATTTCGGCGGCGGGTACCTGCATACCGGTCAGGATAATGAAATGTGGAGCTATGGTGAGGACAACTTTGCCATCATGCGCGCGCATTATGAACTGCGCCGGTCTTTGAAGCCGTACCTCAGTCAGATCTTCCGGGAAGCGCATGAGAACGGCTCACCGCTGATGCGTGCCATGTTCTATGAATTCCCGGATGACCCGGTGTGCTGGGACCTGACAGATCAGTATATGTTCGGGCCGGACTACCTTGTGGCACCGGTCCTGACACCGGAGACTTTCCGGCGCAGGGTCTACCTGCCTGCGGGCACATGGGAGGAGATCCATACCGGAGAAATCCTGGAAGGCGGCCGGACGATCGAGGCGGATGCGCCACTGGAGCGGATCCCCGTATTCCGGAGAAAGTAAGCGGGCAAGCAAAAAGGACTGCGGCTGCAGTCCTTTTTGCGTTTACGGAGTTCAGAGCAATGGCAGTATCCAGGCGCTCCAGGCATGACTCACGGGCCAGATCAGGGGCATGACCGGCTGGCTATCATGATCAGCCCGCTGTACTGAAATCATGTATGTTAATACAGAATGGTTGTTTTCCATGAATAGCATGGCAAAAACAGCAGGATTCCGACCATGCAATCCATGGACAATCCAGCGCTGGCTGATACAATAAGGGAGAACTGAACAGCGAATTTTCTGACACGATACATGCGAGTCACTCCGCAGATACGATACGGTAGTGATTCGCATGTTTATTTTATGCAATCGGAGGATTCAAGTCATGTCAGAAAAAGGCTCTACGGCTTTCCTGGTCACGGAAAAGTCCGGAAAGCTCATGCGGAAGTATGCTGTACCGTGCATTATCTCTCTGGTCGTGGCTGCGCTGTACAATATTGTCGACCAGATCTATATCGCCAATGCGGATTACCTGGGCTCATTCGGGAATGCAGCGAATACAGTGGTCTTTCCCATGACAGTGGTGGCGCTTGCCATTGCGGTCATGATCGGGGACGGTGCCTGTGCGTTTGTGAGTATCCTGCTGGGCTCGCACCGGGAGGAGGATGCGCACCGGACCATCGGGAACGCCGTGGTGCTCACGGTGGTGTCCAGCCTTGTGGTTACAGCGGTATACCTGCTGCTTGCTGACCCGATCCTGACCCTGTTCGGCGGACGCGTGAATGAGGATACATTCCGCCTGGCCAGGGAATACTTTTTCTGGATTACCCTGGGCATTCCGTTTTATATGTTCGGGCAGGCCATGAATCCCATCATCCGCTCGGACGGAAGTCCACGCTTCGCCATGGTTTCCACTGTGGCCGGTGCGGTGACGAATATCTTCCTGGACTGGCTTCTGATCTATCCGCTGCATATGGGCATGATGGGTGCCGCGATTGCCACTGTGCTCGGTCAGATCCTGACCGCGGCACTGTCCGTATGGTACCTGTGCCATATGCGTGCCGTGAAGCTGGAAAAATCCAGTTTCGGGATCTTCCCGGACCTGATGAAGAAATACCTGCCACTGGGTATAACCAGTTTCCTGAGTCAGGCCAGCCTGGTGGTTTCCATGGCGGCCGTGCAGAACTCCTGTGCCAAATGGGGTGCACTGGACCCGGTCTTCGGTCAGGCGGAGTATACACAGATTCCCCTGGCTGTGCTCGGGATCGTCATGAAGTTCTTCCAGATTGCCATCTCTATCTCTGTTGGCCTGTCGGCCGGCTGTATCCCTGTGGTCGGGTATAACATCGGTGCACAGCGCAAGGACCGTGTGAAAACCCTGCTGACGTATCTGCTGACGGCCGAGGCTGTCATCGGATGCATTGCGCTCCTGATCGTGGAAGTGTTCCCGCAGGGCCTGATCCGCATCTTCGGGGCGGCCAATGAAAGTGCATACTATACCGAGTTTGCCGTGCGCTGCTTCCGCATATATC
>ONWQ01000377.1 GCA_900321565.1 uncultured Eubacteriales bacterium | reverse complement strand
TTTGAACATCGTGAAATGGTTGATCAAATTCTTGAGAGTATGGAGCTTGAGCGTGAAAGAGGAATTACAATTAAAAGCAAAGCAGTACATATGATATATCGGGCAAAAGACGGAAATGATTATACATTAAATCTAATCGATACTCCTGGTCATGTTGATTTTACTTATGAAGTAAGTCGAGCGCTTGCTGCTTGCGAAGGCGCACTTCTGGTGGTTGATGCAACTCAGGGAATTGAAGCGCAGACACTTGCAAATGTTTATATGGCTTTGGAACATAATCTTGAAACAATTCCCGTGATCAACAAGATTGATCTGCCTTCTGCACGTCCGGAGGAAGTTCGTCAGGAGATTGAGGATGTAATCGGACTGGACGCAAGCTATGCTCCTTGCATTTCAGCAAAAACAGGCTTAAATATTGAAGAGGTTTTAGAAGCAATTGTAAAGCATATCCCCGCCCCTGAAGGGAATCCTGAATCTCCATTACAGGCTCTTATTTTTGATGCTTTTTATGACAATTATCGCGGTGCAATCTGTTTCATTCGTGTAAAGGAAGGTACCATCCGTTCCGGAATGAAAATGAGACTTATGGCAACCGGAAGTGAGTTTGATGTAGTTGAAGTTGGTATTTTTGATCCAGGATATAAACCCTGCGAAGAACTGAAAGCTGGCGATGTCGGATATGTTTCAGCATCGATAAAAGATGTGCGTGATACACGTGTTGGCGATACGATAACTGATGCAGAAAGACCCGCTCTCAAGCCTCTACCCGGATATCGTCATGTTACACCTATGGTTTACTGTGGTATTTATCCTGCTGACGGTGCAGATTATCCCGCATTGAAAGATGCCCTTGAAAAACTTAGAATGAATGATGCTTCACTGTCTTTTGAACCTGAAACATCTGTTGCTTTGGGGTATGGTTTTCGTTGTGGTTTCCTTGGCTTACTCCATATGGATATTATGACAACCAGATTGGAACGCGAGTTTGATCTTAACTTGGTAACTACAGCCCCGAGCGTTATTTATAAAGTATATAAGACAAACGGAACGGAACTGATGATAGACAATCCCACTAATCTGCCGCCGATTGGGGAAATTTCTTCAATGGAGGAGCCTTTTGTTCATGCAACAATTTATACGCCACAGGAATATGTTGGAACTTTGATGGAATTATGTCAGGATAAGCGCGGTGTTTTTATTGATATGCAATATGAAGGGACGCGTGTCAAATTGAATTATGATATGCCGTTAAATGAAATTATTTACGATTTCTTTGACCAGGTAAAAAGCAGGAGTCGAGGTTATGCATCATTTGATTATGAATTAAAAGATTATCGTCCCAGTGATCTGGTGAAAATGGATATTCTGCTTAACGGCGAAATTTGTGACGCTTTTTCAATTATTGTTCATCGTGATAAAGCTTATGCACGTGGGCGCGGCATTGCCGAAAAACTGAAAGATGTGATTCCACGCCAAATGTTCGAAATTCCGATACAGGCTGCAATCGGTGGAAAAGTAATTGCACGTGAAACTGTGAAAGCAATGCGCAAGGATGTTCTTGCTAAATGTTATGGAGGCGATATTACTCGAAAAAAGAAACTTCTTGAAAAACAAAAGGAAGGTAAAAAACGTATGCGTCAATTCGGAACAGTCCAAGTGCCGAGTGAAGCTTTTCTGGCTGTTTTAAAAATGGATTCATGAATATTAAAACTGCATGTTTTACAGGCCATCGCCATATGATGCATGAAAAATTGCCTACGATCTCATTATTGATAGATCGGGCGATTGCTGAAGCTTATGAGAATGGTTATCGTCAGTTTATGTGCGGAGGAGCCCTTGGGTTTGACACTTTGGCGGCAAACCGTACTATTGAGTTTCGCTTAGAGCATCCTGATATTAAACTGACGCTTGTTATTCCGTGTGAAAATCAATCTTCACGTTGGAGTAAAGAGGATCAAATGGCCTACCGATATATCAGGAATAAGGCTGATGAAGTAATTGTTCTGTCACCTGTGTACTATCAGGGATGTATGCAAACTCGTAACAGATATATGGTGGATCATTCTTCGCTGTGCATCTGTTATCTTTATTCTCTTCGCGGGGGCACTGCATATACTGTCAGATACTCTGTTTATCGTAATATTCATATTAATAACCTTGCTATGAGCCGCTCAAAAATCGATATGTTATTGAGGGAAAACCAATGCAACTCTATGTTCATATTCCATTCTGTAGGCAAAAGTGCCGATACTGTGCATTTGTTTCTTTCTCCGGACAGGAATCTCAAACAGAAAAATATATCGCGTTCCTGCTGAAAGAAGCAGAATGCAGAAAAGACGAATTTTCTGAAGATATTAATACAGTGTTTTTGGGAGGCGGTACACCTTCTCTGCTATCACCTGATCAGATGATAAATCTTATAGGTGGCCTTTTCAGTATTCTTCCGGCTGAACATATCATGGAATTCACAACAGAAGCAAACCCGGGAACTGTTACTGAACAGTGGATTTGTGCAGCCGCAGAAGCAGGGATTAATCGTTTGTCACTTGGTATGCAAGCCTTCCAGCCCGAAATGCTGAATATTCTCGGCAGAATACATAATTACAGCAATGTTGAAGAGAGTGTAAAACTGTCTCGTCGTTTTGGTATAAACAATATAAATCTGGATCTTATCTTCGGTATTCCTGGACAGACAATGAAACAATGGCAGGAGACACTCGATGCCGCTTTAGCGCTTAAACCTTCCCATATAAGCACTTATGGCCTGATTCCTGAAGAAAACACACCATTGAATGAAGAACTTCAATCAGGTCTTTTGTCTCTTCCAGACCCGGAAACGGAAAGAGAAATGTATGATAGAGCAATCTCCATGCTTGCTAAGTATGGCTTTAGACAATATGAAATCTCCAACTTTGCTCTCCCGGGTTTTGAATGCCGCCATAACATCGGATACTGGAAGCAGATTCCTTACGTGGGCCTTGGTATTTCTGCTGCATCAATGCAAATCAGTCAGATCGGAAAAAAAGGAATGATATGCAGACGAAGAGCAAATCCAGAAAATTTTTCTGATTATGAACAAATGATATGTGGGAGTGGAAACCCTGCAGAGGATGCTTTTGTGTCCCCTTCTGAGACTCGTTTTGAAACCATAATGCTCAGACTCAGAATGGCTGAGGGGGTTAATGAGACAGAATTCAGGGAAATGCATGGAACATCTCTTGAAAAGACTTATGGAAAAAAGCTTAGAATGTTAGAAACGAAAGGCCTTTTATTTCATTCTGATAATTCCTGGATGCTCACACGC
>ONWQ01000087.1 GCA_900321565.1 uncultured Eubacteriales bacterium | reverse complement strand
CATGATGGAGATGTCTTCAGGTACACGCAGGCCCTGCTGCTGGGCGGTGTGCAGTACGACCGTGGCTTTGTGGTCATCCGTGCAGAAGATTGCCTGAGGTCTGGCAGCAAGAAGAACTGAAGCGGCATGCTCAATGGATTCCTTTTCATAAGATGCTTCCTGCTGAGCTACGGGTTCCAGTCCCCGCTGTTTCAGTGCATCGAGAAAGCCCTGTGCACGCATCTGATTGACGCGATACTGCAGGGAAGAATGCAGAAGTCCGATTCTGCGGTGCCCATGCTCCATGAGATAGTTTGCCGCACTGAAGCAATCCTTATAGTCATCTGTCTCCACCGTATTGTAGTTCCGGTTATCCATGCTCTGGTGCATGGACGGAAACCCGATGACAACAAATGGATATTTCAGATCGGACAGGCATGTGAGCAGTGCGTCTTCCTGATACGCGCCCAGGATCACAGCGCCCTGGACGAACCCGCTCCGGAAAAGCTGAAGACAGTGGGCTTTTTCCTTTTCCGGATCTGAATCGGTACAGAGTACTGCGTTATAGGACAGGTCGGTCAGTTTGGTGCTGATGCCTTCAATCATGCGGATAAAACCGGAACCGGAAAAAGCCTGGTCCATGGTACGTCCGATGACTACGGCAACATTCTGCAGGGCATGAGTGGAAAGCTTCTGGCCCATGATGTTGGGCGTATAGCCCAGACGATCGATTGTATTCTGGACACGGCGCCGGATTTCCGGGGCGACATTCGGCGCGTTACTGGCTACACGGGAAACCGTGGAAATGGAAACACCGGCAGCCTTGGCTACTTCCCGGATGGTTACTTTTCCCATATCTCCCTCACTCCCAGGTATGAAAACGTTTTCTCAATTATAGCATTTTTCCTTTTTTGTTCAAGGACTTTGGAGTACCTTTTCAAAAATTTCAGTCTGAGGAAACAGGCAGGTACCTTCATAAGATGAGGATTTACCTTGGCTTCAGAATATGTACCCGCACGCAGAAAGAATTCCTGGAAAAGCATGGATTATCCGTAAAATATGCAGAATTAAGAAGAAATATTTAGAAATTCATCAGATTCAAATGATATTTGCATATATCAAGGACTTGATAAAACGTTTTCACAGAAGTACAATATGCTCACAGTGTCTGAGGGTGACGGTTCCTCAGACAGAAGAGAACGGAAAAATGAATAAAGGAGGCCACTATGAAAAAAGCTCTTTGTCTCTTTCTTACAGCGCTCCTTCTGTTGTCTGTCTGCATGACGGCGGCAACCGCGGAGGAAAAGAAAACGGTCCGTATGTGGACGTTCCTGGACCCGACCAGTACGACGAATGGACGCTCCATTGCGCTGAAACAGATCATTGACAAGTTTGAGGCAGAACATCCGGACATCCAGATCGTTGTGGAACCGCAGGAATGGCAGAATATGTCAACCAAGTTTTTCGCTGCGCACGCGCAGGGGAATGCCCCGGATATCTGCTGGGTAATCATGGACTCCATGGCCAGTGCTCTGGATATCGGAGCGTTTGAGCCTCTCGAGAACCTGACATTCGGTTCCTGGACGGAAGACCAGATTGCGGATATCGATGATGCCTTCTGGCAGTTCGGAGTACGTGATAATAAGCATTATCAGATCACGTTCTCCAGAAACTATCTGACGATTTTCTACCGCAAGGACCTCTTTGAGGCGAACAATATTGAAATCCCGCGCACATGGGATGAACTCATTGCCGCAGCTCAGAAACTGACCGGACATGATGACACACTGAATGTTGACCGGTACGGTTTTGGCCTGGCACTCAGCTCTGAGAGCGTGGATGCCCAGATTCTGACGAACATGATTCTCAGCGATCAGGGCACGCTGTTCAATGAGGACGGCACAGCCAACTGGGCCAATGAAAACGGCGTCAAGGCACTGACCAAGATGACAAGCTTCATCACAGACCTTGGTATTACACCCGCCTCTGCTGTATCGACCACGGGTGAAGATCTGTGGGTGGATTTCGAAGCCGGCAAGGT
>ONWQ01000376.1 GCA_900321565.1 uncultured Eubacteriales bacterium | reverse complement strand
CTGTCCTTCCGCTCCCTGCCGGAGGCACTGCTGCTGCCCTTCCGGCATCCGGTGGAATTCCTTTACAATACCCTGATCCTCTTCAGCACCCTGACCCTGGCCCTGCCCATGGGCAGGCGTGTGTTCGCCCTGGTCCTCATTTGCATGTTCTGGATGGTGCTCGGGATCATCAATTATGTGCTCCAGTCCATGCGCATCACCCCGCTCGGGTTCTATGACTTCATCATCTTTGTCAGCAACTCCAGCATTTCCAGTGCCTATGCCTCCTTCTGGCAGATCGCGGGCCTGATTGCGGGCGCACTGCTGCTGGTGGCCGTCATGGTGCTCGTCTTCCGGCACACGCGGAACATGCATCCCAGGCGCCGCCTGGCCCTCCTGTTCGTAGGCATCGTCTGGGGCCTGTGCATTGCCTGCACCATTCCCTATGCCGCGTTCCACCGCGACTATTCCGAGCCCACCAAGGCCTACCGCCAGAACGGGTTCACCTACAGCCTCCTGCGCAGTGCCGTGGACCGCGGGATCGCCCGGCCGGAAAGGTATGACCGGGAGAGCATATCCAGTATTGTCGATGACGTGGATGACCCGCCCCAGCAGCCGGTCGGTGTCGGGCGCAACTTCATCTTCCTGCAGCTCGAGTCCTTTCTGGACCCGGTCAACTATCTCACCGTCACCTGCAGCGAGGACCCGGTGCCCACCTTCAGTGAACTCAAGCACTCGTGTTCCACCGGGTACCTGTATGTGCCCATGATCGGCGGCGGCACGGCCAATGTGGAGTTCGAAGTCCTCACCGGCATGCGCATCCATGACTTCGGTACCGGCGAGTACCCGTATACCACCGTGCTCCAGGACTCCGTCTGTGAGTCCATTGCCTATGACCTGCGCGACCTGGGCTATAAGGCGCATGCCATCCACAGCAATACCGCCACCTTCTACCAGCGTCACCTGGTTTTCCCGCGGCTCGGGTTTGACAGCTTCACGTCCCTGGAATACATGGAGCCCTATTCCCTCAACCGCATCGGCTGGTGCCGCGACCGCTGGCTCATCCGGCCCATCCTGGACGCCCTGAATGCGGACCCGGAACCGGATGTGATCTTCACCGTCTCTGTCCAGGGCCACGGGAATTATCTCACCGAAACGCCTGAGATCCCGTACGCCATCCAGAGCCACGGCCTGGATGAGAACCCGGACGCCAAGAATGCGTTTGATTACTATGTCAGCCAGCTCTATGAAACGGATACCTTCCTCAGCATGCTCCTGGATGAACTCCGCGCCTACCCGGAACCCGTCACCCTGGTCGCCTACGGTGACCACCTGCCGGCTCTGGACTTTCCGGATACCGCCATGCGCTCCGGCAGCATGCTGGCCACCGAGTACGTCATCTGGACCAATGATGACAGCCTGCCCAAGGAGGACCAGGACCTGAGCAGCTACCAGCTCACATCCTATGTCATGAACCGCTACGGCATCTCCCACGGCCTGATCATGTGCTTCCATCAGCAGCACTGGTCCAGCGACACCTACCTGGAAGACCTGCATCACCTGGAGTATGACATGCTCTACGGTGACCGCTACATGTATGACGGCGAGATCCCGTATATCCCCGTCTCCATGCGCATGGGGCTCAAGGATATCGAGGTGCAGGAAGCCACGTTTGACGGCAAGGCACTGATCGTACAGGGCGAAAACTTCACCCGTTCCAGTGTCATTCACCTGGATGATCATGTGCTCGATACCCTGTTCGTCAATGCACAGACACTGGTCGCAGTCCCCGGGCTCCTGGATCACATTGCCGGGGAAAGCCTGATCTCCGTCGCCCAGACCGCATCGGACGGCACGGTCCTGAGCAGTACGGGCACGGTCCCCTGCACACTCTGGTAAACTCTGCACCGGGAGCTCACGCTTCCCGGTGTTTTCGTATACAGAAAAGCCTTCCGCAACGCTCCCGTCCGAAAGGCTCCCGTTTGCAGAACGCGCCTCTCCCGGCGCCGTTTCAGGCACCAGGGGCAGTGCAAAACCAGTGGAAAACTTAAGTCGTCTATTTTACAATTCATGAGCCCTGAAAGTGGTTTCCAAGGCGCAGGTTTTACGATAGAATACGCCCACATCCTGTCCCGATCCAGAGTTTCCCGCTCCTGGCTGACATCCTGCGCAGGACGTTTCTCTTTCCCTGACTTGAACGACTGGAGGTGACTGTCCTGTGTCTGACCATATTGTGAAACAAAACAGCCTCCGCTGCGGCATGACCCGCGCCGGAATGCGCACCCAGAAGCGCCGTTCCTTCCCCTGGGGCGTGGTTCTTCTCCCGCTGCTGATCGCCGGCATGTACCTGATCTACCGGTACCTTCTGTGACAAACCCGGCTGCCTGTACCAGAAAGAGTTCCTTTCTGGTTTTTTTGTGCGCCTTTTTCAGTTCGCCACGATCACGGATGCCGCACGGAACAGTTTCCCGTGGTACAGGTATCCCGACTGCACGACTTCCCGCACCGTCTCTGCCGGCAGGTTCATGTCATCCACATGCGCCACGGCATCATGCAGATGATAGTCAAACCGGGCGCCTTCCGCCTCGATCGGTTCCAGACCGTAGCGCGCCATGACGTCCAGCGCACTCTTCCGGATGCGGCAGATCCCTTCATAGACCGCGTCATCCTTGTTTTTGGCATAGCGCACCGCATAGTCCAGATTATCCGCTACCTGCAGGAAATCCCGAAGGAATGTCTCCAGGTCCGGGCTCTCCGCCGCCTCTGCTGCTTCCGCACTCTCAGGCTCGGGCACAATCTCCCCGGGCGCTTCCGCCCGGGCGCTCTCCCAGTCCTCCGGATACGGCAGTGTGTATGCAGCGCCTGTCGATTTCTGGCTGAGTGTAATGCTCACCCGTCCGTCCCGGTCCGCACTGGCTGTGATTTCCGCCTCTGCCCCGGTTTCCGGCGCAAACACTTCGTAAGGCACCAGCAGGCTCCCCAGACATTCAAACAATCCCGCACGGCGCTCTTCATACATCCGTACCTCGGTCGCCTGCACCGTGCCGGCCTTCGGGACCCAGACCATGGAATGCACCGAAGGAGTGGGTGATGCCGCACCCTCGAATGCCGTGAACATGCTGTCCTGCACGGACACCACCAGATGATAGGGCGAGAGGCCACTGAGGAGCAGCACAGGCCCCCGTCCCAGGTTCCCCAGCTGGACCCGGTCCCCGAGCCCGATGACTTCCATGTCCGGCGCGCCCTGCAGCACCTGGACCGGCCGGTATGCCCGGTTCGTGCCGCGGGTCCACTCTTCCAGCCTGCGCCGGAGCAGGAGCCCGGTCTCGTCCGTCCCGAAAAAGATCACTTCCGTGCCCGGCATCTGTGCAAACCATGCCGCCTGTGCCTGCTCCTGCAGTCCGAGCTCCACGCCTTCCTGCGTCTGCTTCCGCTCCAGGATGATCGTGTCTTCCAGTTCCGCGAGCCCGGCATCGATTGAAAACTGACTGAGCACCACTGTTTCCGCATACTCCGCGGCCAGGACCCCGCGCCACTCGCGCTGTACCCGGAAGTCCAGCTGCCGCGCCATGCCCAGGGCCACAGCCTCCAGGCGCGGGATCAGCTGCCAGACGGGCAGGCCCGCATCCCGGAACTGCCTTCTCAGCCGTGTCTTTTCCCTGAGCCCGAAATCATCCGGTACCAGCGCCACCACCTGGTCCGCCTGCACGCCATGCTCATCCAGCACGCTCCGGACACTCCCGAGTGCCTGTGCCAGGGCAGCCTCCTCCCGGAGCGCCCGCACCCGGGTCACACCCTCCGGGTACATGGCCCTGAGCCGTGCCAGCTTGCCTGACGCATATGAGGGTACAATCAGAAGCATGCCCGATGCTTCAAAACTGATGCCAACTGTCAATTCAAGATCCTCCCCTGTAGCCATACCCATGGCCGAAATCCAGACCATATCCGGGAACCATTCTGCACCGGGACGGCAAATCCTGCCGCCTGCAGGTTTTCCCGCGCATCTCAGGCACCAGGCCCGTTCTCCCGGCAGTAGATCACCGTCTCCTGATCATGCTCCCGGATGAAGAAGCGCTTCACTTCCCGGGCCATGCGTTCCGCGGAAAAAGGCATGGTCCTGCGCACCACGCACGCATAGGGTATGTATACGCCCGGCGCATGGAACGGAACGGTCACCAGCTGCCCGGACTCCCCGAAGGGCAGGTCAGCCGGCGCCAGCCCGGCACCCTGGCCCGTCGCCACCGCACTGAGCACGTCCTCCCGGTGCGGGACCAGATGCACCTGCGCCGGGTCCAGTCCGCACCCGCGGATGGCCTCATTGAGCTTCTGCATCTGCCGGTCCTCGCGTGCGCCTTCCGCGCAGAATACGGGGATTCCCTGCAGGTCCCCGGGCACCAGGGATGTCTGTCCCGAAAGCCTGTGCCCCGCGGGCAGGATCACATGGAACCCCACCCGGAACAGCGGGATCACCATCTGCCCGGCATGCTCCGGGATCCGCTTTTCATGACAGAACAGCAGGTCCGCGGCGCCTGCGGTGAACATGCGCAGCATGTCCCCGGACTTGATCACCTGCGTGCGCACCTCCGTCTGAAACTGTTCCCTGAGCATCATCAGGAAGGCCGGCATGTTCATCCAGTAGGGCGAGCACGGGTACGCCACGGTCAGCTCCCGCCGCGCGTTCCCCAGCCGGGCCGCATCCGCCACACCGCGCTCATAGAGCTCCAGCATGCTCCGGAACGTCTCCTGCATGGCCCGGCCCTCGGGCGTCAGACCCACATGATTCCGGTCCCGCTCCAGGAGCGGAAACCCGATCTCTTCCTCCATGG
>ONWQ01000084.1 GCA_900321565.1 uncultured Eubacteriales bacterium | reverse complement strand
TGAAAAACTCGCTGGGCATTTTTCAGTTTATTCCCGGATGCGAGGGTTGCAAATCATCAAAAGACCTTTATAATACTAGAGGAAACCGATGAGAGGCAGAGACTGTGCGGAAAGTCTTCAGAAAGCCGGAGCAGATGGGAACCGGTGATGGATAGCATGGTTATGGGGCTTTGAGGGTGCCAGAGAACAATGCAGAATTCAGTAACTGGCAACGGAACCGCCGTGATCCGGGAATGAGTGGGATGCATCAGCGTCCAAAAGGAGTGGCACCACAGGCAGACTGTCTCCATAATACCGGGATAGTTCTGCCTTTTGTTTGTGTAAGCAAGGAGGTACAATATGACGGAACAGGAACAGAATGTACAGACAGCAGAAAAGAAACAGGTCATTTTTTCAGGAATCCAACCCTCTGGAACATTGACTATCGGGAATTACATTGGAGCTTTGCGGAATTTTGTTAAACTGCAGAATGACTATGATTGTATCTATTGTATTGTCGATGAGCATGCGATCACTGTCCGGCAGAATCCTGCAGATCTGCGAAGAAGATGCCTGGAACTTGCTGCAATCTATATTGCAGCCGGCCTTGACCCGCAGAAAAACCTGATTTATTGCCAGAGCCATGTCAGTGCACATGCAGAACTTGCATGGATACTCAACTGCTTTACATACATGGGTGAACTGAGTCGTATGACACAGTTCAAGGCTAAAAGTGCAGCGCATGAGGACAACATTAATGCAGGCCTGTTTACCTATCCGGTGCTGATGGCAGCTGATATTTTGCTTTATCAAACAAACCTGGTACCTGTGGGGGTTGATCAGAAGCAGCATCTTGAACTATGCCGGGATATTGCACAACGCTTTAATTCGGTTTATGGTAATGTGTTTACTATTCCGGAAGGATATATTCCCAAAATTGGCGCGAAGATCATGAGCCTTCAGGAACCGGAGAAAAAGATGTCCAAGTCAGATCCGGCAGAATGCTATATAGCCATTCTTGATGATCCTGACACAATTCGGCGGAAGATCAAAAGAGCAGTCACAGATTCAGACGGAGAAATACGTTTTGATCCGGAAAGCAAACCTGGTGTCAGCAACCTGCTCTCGATTATGAGCGCTCTTGGCGATGAGGATGTGGATTCGATTGCGACCAGAATGCAGGGAAAAGGATATGGAGAACTGAAAAAGGAGACAGCCGATTGTGTTATTGCTGCGCTGGAGCCTTTACAGGCTGAGTATAAACGGTTAATAGCTGATAAGGCATATCTTCAGAATGTCATCGATACCAATGCAGCAGCTGCCAACAGTCTGGCAATCAGAACGCTTCGGAAAGTGCAGAAAAAAGTTGGATTTGCACCAAGGGGCTGACAAGATCCATACAGACTACAGACCGTCTGGATTCTTCAGACGGTCATTCTTTTTGTGCTCAGATTTCATATATGAGGTATTCGGCTTAATTACCAGTGAATATGAGAGTTCTGACCGAATAGGCAATTCAAAGAACCTGAAAAAACAAGAAAGAAACACCCAAAAATCTGATTGCATGTTATGATGATTCAAGACAGCGAAGTTTAAAGGAGGCGTCTGCAATGCAGGTGACATGTTATCCGGGGAAGCTTCAAGGAGTGATGCATGCTCCCGCATCGAAATCAGAATCGCATCGGCGTATGATCTGCGCGGGGTTGTCTCATGGAGAAGTCACACTGAAAAACTTTATGAACAGTGAGGATACCGAAGCAACGGCCAGATGCCTTCGTGCCTTAGGGGCTCAGGTGCTGCATTCGGAAAGTGAAGTCAACATTCAGGGATTTGTGCACAAACGTGAGTTGCTTCCGGAATTTGACTGCGGCGAGAGCGGCTCCACACTGCGCTTTTTTGTGCCACTTGCATTGACGATGTGCGGAGGCGGACGGTTTTCTCTGCACGGACGGCTGGGCAGAAGACCCATGGATGTTTATCGAGATCTGTTTGTTCCCAGTGGCGTGAAATGGCACATGTATGAAGGTACAGACGGCGCAGCTGAACTGGTTGTTGCGGGCGGACTGGCATCGGGGGATTATGTGCTGCCGGGCGATGTTTCAAGTCAGTTTGTGTCAGGCCTTCTTTTTGCGCTTCCGTTGTTGCCTTCATCCTCTACTTTACGAGTGAACCCACCAGTAGAGTCAGCCGGGTATATTCGTATGACAATACACGCACTCAAGGAGAGTCAAATCCAGATTGAAGAACTTGCCCCGTTTTATTGGCGAATTCCCGGTGGGCAGCATTATCAGGCGGTGCATTCATTTATAGAAGGAGACTGGAGTCAGGCCGCAGTGCTTTTATGTGCTGATGCATTGGGCTCTGATGTAACGGTTCGTGATCTCTCAATGGATTCACTTCAGGGAGATATGGCTGTATTGAATTGTCTGAAACAGCTTGGGGCAGATATAGAAACTGAGCATGACACAGTTCGTGTAAAGCCCGGTTTGCTACGCGGAACTGAACTTGATATGCACGATTATCCGGACATAGCACCCATGCTTGCCCTGGTTTGTCAGTTTGCAGAGGGTGAAAGTCGTCTGACGGGCTGTGGGCGTCTCCGGCTAAAGGAATGTGATCGTCTGTCCGGAACTGTAAGTATTCTGAATCGTCTTGGTGGGAATGCAAAAGAAGATGGAGATGCTATTGTAATTCAGGGCGTCAAGAGCTTACAGGGAGGTTCGGTTGACTCATACCATGATCACAGAATGGTAATGCTGGCCAGTATAGCAGCCTTGGTATGTCAAAATCCTGTTGAGATCTCTGATGCAGAAGCAATAGACAAGTCGTGGCCGGATTATCTTGAAGTCTTCCGCAGACTGGGAGGCAGGACGGCGTGAGCAGTCAGTTTGGTTTAGCCCTGCACGTGAGTCTGTTCGGCCAAAGTCATGGAACAGCAGTCGGAGCAGTTATTGATGGGTTTCCTGCAGGCCTGCTGATTGATCAAGGTATGCTTAGTATGGAAATGAACCGGCGGCGACCAGGCAGCAGTGCTTTGACAACATCACGGAATGAAGAAGACAAAGTCGAGTTTCTTTCAGGTGTTTTCAGAGAGAGAACAACCGGACAGCCGATATGCCTGATTATCCGGAGCAAAGATATGCATTCAGAAGACTATGGGGAGATTCTGGATTGTGTACGGCCTTCACATGCAGATTACACCGGACATATACGATACTATGGTTTTGAGGACTTCCGTGGCGGCGGTTCATTTTCAGGTAGACTGACAGCACCATTGGTTGCTGCAGGAGAACTGTGCAGACAATGGCTTTCCTTACAGGGGGTACGGATTGAAAGCCATATTCGCCGTATTGGCAACGTTTGGGACACATCTCTTGAATCCGTACAAGAGAACGATGATCTTTCTGGATTGCGTACAGAGCAGATTCCGGTCATCGATAAGAATGTTGCTGCTTTGATGAAACAGGAAGTGGCAGAATGCGCAGGTAGAGGCGATTCTGTTGGTGGCATGATCGAAGGCAGGATTGTAGGGTTGCCGGCTGGTCTCGGGGCACCGTTCTTTGATAGTGTGGAGTCGGAACTCAGCCATTTGTTCTTTTCTGTTCCGGGTGTAAAAGGGGTTTCTTTCGGGAGTGGCTTTTCTCTGTCTGGTATGCATGGAAGCGAAGCAAATGATTGTTTCAGATATGATGGAAACCGTATAGTAACGGTAACTAATCACTCAGGTGGTATCAACGGTGGTATTACGAATGGAATGCCTGTGTTATATACATGTGCAATCAGACCAACACCTTCGATAGGGAAAGAACAGAAAACTGTGTCATTGCGTACACACCAGGAAACAGTCTTCTCAATCAAAGGCAGGCATGATCCTTGTATAGTGATCAGAGCAGCAGCTGTTATGGATGCCATGACTGCAATCGGCATTTTGGATCTGTGGAAGGAGCGTGCAGCTTGCGTGCATTCATAGCGTACCCTGGGACAGAAGGAAGTTTTTCCTGGGCAGCTGCCAGGAGTGTATTTGCTGATGCCGATTATTATGGCTGCTCTTCATTTGAAGAAACAGCAGCTATGGTACTCTCGGGCCAGGCAGATTATGCGCTGCTTCCAATTGAAAACTCCTTTGCAGGTGCTGTCCTGAATACCTACAGGATTCTTGAGAATGGTGCTTTGCAAATGGTCGGGGAAACATTGAAACGTGTGGAGCACCAGCTTCTTGGTGTGGTTGGCTCTTCGCTTTCAGATATTCGGACAATTACAAGCCATCCACAGGCAATAGCGCAATGTGATGAGTATCTTAAAACATTGCACGGAGTCAGACTGATCCCTTCTGAGAATACTGCGATTTCAGCGCGGATGATTGCAAAAAACAACGACCGTACCGTAGCTGCCATTGCAAGCAGGGAAGCTGCAGAGATATACGGGCTTACGATTTTGAAACCAGATATTCATACTTCATGTCAGAATACAACCAGATTCACGATAGTGTCAAAACTAGGAATTCCGCTCGGACATCCGAACAAGGCGAGCGTGGTATTCACGGTATCCAATGAAGTCGGTGCTCTGGCGAAGGTCCTGGATAGTTTTGCAGCCAGCGGGTTAAATATGACACGTATTGAATCCCGTCCTATACCCGAAACCCCATTTTATTATTTCTTCCTGGGCGATTTTGAGGGAGATGTTGAGGCACAGCGATTACATGAAGCTATGGAAAAAGCCAAGAAGCACACAACTCAGATCAGATTACTGGGAATCTATCCCAAAGGTATACTTAATGACTGAACCATGAAGAGCAGCTTACAATCCGCAGCTGCTTTTTCTATGCTTGTCAATATGGAAAGCAGAGGCGTATAATATAGCGTATGTCATTTTATGGGCATAATGAATGGGGGAAAGTCATGAACAGTTTTCAACGTCGATGGCGGATGCTGAAGACAGCATGGAATGAAGAAAAGTTCTTTGGTGTGAAGAAGCTTATTGTCAGGCATTTTATGCTGACAGGAGATTTCCGGACTCTGAGACGTATGTATGCATCGATCCGACGCATGGAAGAGCGTCATGCTGAAAGCGATCCTTTGTATCATCAGTGGTTTATGGATGGTCTCCCGGATGCTGATGAACAAAACAGACAAAGTAGACGTGTATTCAGTCACAAGGTTTCATTTCTGATTCCAACTTACAATACACGACCTGATTTGCTTAAAGTTTTGGCTGAATCCTTACTGGCACAGACATGTACTGCCTGGGAAGCATGCTTCTATGATGGATTGAGTACAAACGAAGAATCCAGAAATATGCTTAAGACAATCGGTGATCTCGATCCACGATTTCATGTCATATTTGGCAGAGAAAACCTGGGCATTTCCGGGAATACCAATAAAGCTCTGGACATGGCGCAGACGGATATTGTGGCACTTTGTGATCATGATGATATCCTTACACCGGATTGCGTTTACTGGATTTTGGATGCGTGTGAAGAGGGCGCCGATCTGTTCTATTCAGATGAAGATAAGTGTACTGAGGACGGAGAAGTGTTCTTTGATCCACATCTCAAGGCAGACTATGCGCCTGATGCTCTGCGTTCCGGCAACTATATGTGTCATGTTATGGGAATGACTACAGAGCTTATGCGACGACTCGGCGGACTTCGATCAGAATGTGATGGCAGCCAGGATCATGACCTGGCTTTGCGTGCAACAGAACAGGCGACCTGTATCGCACATATTCCGCATGTCCTTTATCATTGGAGGATGTTGAATACATCTTTTTCACATGCTGCGGAGGAACGCTGTGCCCGCGCAGCGGCAAGAGCTGTTGAAGGCCAGCTGGAGAGATTACAACTCGGAGGTAAAGTACAGCTGAATCTTCTGCAGCCAGAGATCCAGTATTCGATTCCAGCTGATACAAGAATAACGCTTATAATACATGGCTTGGATCATCACCTGAATATTCACTGGCTGAAAGCCTTATTGGACAAAACAGGGGAAGATGTTGAGCGTATCAAGGATTGTCTGCTGCTTTGTGACTCGATGCCTAATCGAAGAAAATTGCCGGTGAAGGCTCAAAAATGGCAATTCGGAAATGCAAAGACACTGGACGAGGCTGTCAAGTATGCACAGGGAGAGATGTTGCTGTTTCTTGAACAGGGCATGCGTCCGATTGAGGATGGTTGGTTGCACAGAGTGCTGATGATGGCAACGAGGCCATGGATCGGAGAAGCTGGTGGGGGCATTGTGGACCGGAATACCGAATATCTGAGTTGTGGCTATGCCGTCAATGTGCCCAATGGCGCGGTCGGTTGTTTCCGTGGAGAAAACTGCATGGGACATACATTTCAGCTCTATGATCGCCTTGTGCGGAACGTGACTGCAGTCTCGTCCTGTTATATGATGATCCGCAGGGATTGTTTTGAAAAACTAGGAGGTTTTGGAGAGTGGCGCTCGGATCTGCGCTCTGTAGACCTCGGACTGCGATGTATGGCACATGGATTATTTAATGTGACCGTTCCACATAGTATTATGAGAACACAGGAATCAACCCAAGTCATCAATGATCTGACCCCACCGGTTGATCTCGCAATGTTCCAACGCAGAAATCCAGCTCCTCAGGAACATTTTTACAGTCAGTATTTTGAAAAAAGGAAGGGAAGCATGATTGTAGACTGGGAACGCCATCCTGAGGTTCATACGGTCTATACACTGTTTTCCGAGAGAACCTAGAAGAGTGCAGGCAGCTGTTTATAGTGAAATGTAACAAACCAATGGTAAGTGTTGATTTGCTTGCTTTCGATTGCTATAATCCGGTGAGTCACAATTCAAAAATGATGATGTGGAAGGAGCTATTTGGGAATGAAAAGAGTTTTACTAGTATTGATGGCTTTAATGCTTCTGTGCGGCAGTGCATTTGCTGATACTATTGTGAATCCTACAGAAAACCGTGGAATTACAGCGACTGCTGTTTCTGTGAACTTGCTGGATGACCCGGATATCAGTCCGACAACAGGTCTCCGGCTTTCTGAACTTGAAATCCCCATGGGTGCAGCTGGACTTGCAGTAACAGGGCGGTATATGCCCATGCTGGTGCAGATCTGTAATCCCGTAGACGATCAGACCCGTGCGGCTGGAACAAGAAATCGTGCACCGTGGGGTGTACAGTATGCAGATATTATCTATGAACTCCAGCTCCACAAAAATGGCGAAACCCGTATGAGCGCGCTCTATTCGGATATTCTGCCTGAAGCTACCGGACCTATTCGTTCTGCACGAATGGGGCATGCCTGGTTACGTGAGGAATGGGACTGCGGTTTTATGTTCTATGGTCAGCAGGAATACAAGCAGACCAACGTACTCGATGAATTCCGGGCTTTGGGAGCTGCTACAAAGGGTGTTCTTTTCCCCGGTACTGCCGGAAGTTCGAAGCCATGGAAACAGTTCTATGAAAGAGACTACAAACCGAAATCTCTTGGTGCAAAACTTCAGCAGCCGAATGACGTAACAGGAAATGTAGCCGAAATATCCAAGCTGATTCCGGATGACCATACTGCCACAAATCATACTTTTAAGTTTGCAGATCAGCCATATACTGGTGGTGATGCAGCTACTGAGATTCTGGTCGACTGGAAGCGTCCCGGATTCAACTCCAAGTTTACCTATGATGATGCAACTGGCTTATATTCTCGCTCTGTTGACAGTGAGAACAAAAAGAAAGGCTATACGCAGTGGGTTGAATTGGAAACGAAACAGCCCATCACCTTCTCCAATGTAATTGTGCAGTGGACACCTACTGTATTTTTTGGAAATGATGCACCTGTAAGCTATAATGTGGCCAGAGATGGTTACCCGGGTGAAGGAAATGCGGAAATCTTCATGAATGGTCGTCACATTGCTGGATATTGGAAGCGTGAAGGGATGAACACCAGAACTGTTTTCTACGATGAAAATGGTCAGGAAATTGCATTCCAGAGAGGGAAGACCATGATTGTGCAGCTTCCTCTTGAAAAAGGCTGTTCTTATAAGTGAGTTGTTTATCAAGGGCTTGTACTAGATTACAGGCCCTTGTCTTTTTCTGATTGTGGGAGTGTTGCAAAAGTCAACATGATGGAAATGTGTGAAACGTTGGGCGAGATAAAGTGCTTGAACGCTGTTTGTATCCAATGGCAGGCGTTCCCGCAGTTCATTTGGATTGCAGCAGGTTGATTTGTTCCTGTTGAATTGTTATAATCTTTATAAACTTGAATAACAAACAGGGAGGAAAAACAATGAAGAGGCTTTGGATTCTGTGCGTTGTTTGCATGCTTATTGCGAATTTTGCATTTGCTGAAACCCATATAGACCCTGTGGGTGATCGGGGGATTATACCGCAAGCAGCTGAAGCTCATGTATCGGAGGAAGGGATTAGTCCAACAACCGGATTAACACTCTCTGAAATCAATATACCGGAAGGTGCAACTGGACTGGCAGCAACTGGTCGCTACATGCCAATGATGGTTCAGATCAGCAATCCGGTTTCTCCAAAAACAAAGGCTGCCGGAACATCCAACCGTGCACCATGGGGCGTACAGTATGCAGATCTCATCTACGAATTACCACTTCATAAGAATGGTGAAACCCGTTTGTCCGCTATTTTTTCAGATGTAATACCAACGGAAGCTGGTCCGATTCGATCAGCACGCATGGGCCATGTGTGGCTGCGTGAAGAATGGGATTGTGGCTTCATGTATTATGGTCAGTCAACTTATAAGGAAGGAAATGTCCCAGCTGCTTTTGCCTCATTGGGAACTGAAGGGAAAGGAGTTCTGTTTTCTGGTATAGTCAGCTCGATCCATCCTTGGAAGCAGTATTACAGCCGAGGCTATAAGCGGAAAGCAGAACCGGAAGATGTAAACGGGAATGTGGCAGAAATATCAAAATTAATCCCTGAAACACATATAGCCACAAATCATACATTCCTGTTTACGGATGAAATATATTCAGGTGGCGATGAAGCAAACGTGATCATGGTGGACTGGCATCGTCCGAGTTATAACTCCATGTTTGAGTTTGATGCAGAGACAGGTGCATACAAGCGTTCTGTGGCAGACGACAAACGCAATAATACTAAGTACTATCCTTGGATTGAATTCAATACACAGGAGCCATTGCTGCTCTCAAATGTAATTGTACAATGGACCCCTACCGAGTTTATCCGTGTCGATATTCCAGTTACATGTAACGTAGAGGCAATGGGACATCCTGGGGAAGGCAACGCTGATATATTCATGTGTGGTAGACATATTTCGGGGTATTGGAAAAGAGAAGGCATGAATACACGGACTGTATTCTATGATGAAAATGGACAAGAAATCTCCCTGCAAAGAGGAAAGACTATGATCATTCAGCTACCGTTGGACAGAGAGTGTTACTATGAGTAACATATAGAACATCGCGAATTATGCCACAATACTGATCTTGTAGTTATGAAAGCATAAGGACTGCTATTGTATACGCAGTCCTTTTTTGTGTAAATAAATAGGTATAATTATAGGCATATGATGCAAAAGATTTCAATATAAGTATAATAATAGCATAATGATCAGGACGAAAATCAGGGGAATTGAAAGTGCAGAAGAATATGGTTGTGTTAGTGACAATGGAACCAACAGAGAGGAACGTGAAAAGCTTATGCGAGGTCATGAACTGAAGCGACTCCGGAGAGAAGACCTATTGGAAATCATGATTGAACAGCAGAAACAAAATGAAACATTGCAGCAGGAATTAGAAGAAGTAAAGAGCGAACTTGAGGAAAAAAAGCAGATTATAGCCGAATCAGGTTCTATAGCTGAAGCAGCATTACGAGTTTTTCATGTATTTGATGATGCTCAAAAGGCAGCTGATTTGTATCTTTCCCATGTCCAGGAACATAAAGAGCAGATGGAAGCAAGACTGCAGGAACTGGAAAAGAATTGCCATATCCGTGCACAGCGTATGCTTGACGATGCTACACGGCAGGCAAATCTCATTATATATAATGCCCGCAGGGAAGCAGACAGAATGATAGAGCAAGCCAGGCAGAAGGTGGAAATGTCTCCGGATTGATCCTTATATACGACAGAGCCTAAAGTGAGGCATTCTATGAGAAAGAATTCGGTATTCATTCCGTCAATCGAGCAGATAGAAGCGGAGCTTAGCTGGATACGACAGAAACGCAATTACAGGAAAGCGCTTACGAGTACATTGTCTATCCTAATCATGATTTTAGCCGTTGCCTTTCTGCTATCTACATCGGTGATTCCTGTTTATCAGGTTACAGGAGATTCCATGGCCCCAACGCTGTCACAAAACGATATTGTGATTGCACTCAGAAATGAAAACAATGATCAGGGTGATATAGTAGCATTATTCTATAACAATAAAGTTCTGCTAAAACGAATCATTGCCCGGGCTGGTGATTGGGTGAATATCGATGATCAGGGTAATGTATACGTCAATGATACTCTGTTAAGCGAACCATATATTGAAACCAAGGCAGTGGGAGATTGCAATATTGAACTGCCTTATCAGGTTCCGGATGGAAGATTCTTTGTCATGGGTGATCATCGAACTGTGTCTGCAGACAGCAGAAATACAGCAATTGGATGTATTGCTAAAGAGCAGATTATTGGCAAGATTGTTTTTCGCATTTGGCCCATTTCCCTTTTTGGTCAATTACAATAATTTTCTTTGATCACGTTGTCTAAAAATACAACGAGAAAAGGGGGAAGGAATGTGTGAAAAAAAGAAAAGGGACAACATTTTTACTATTGATTATGATGCTTTTGGGAATTGGAATACTTTCATATCCAACTGTAAGCGATTACTACAATTCTTTTCACCAATCCCGCGCGATTGCAAATTACAATGAAGCGCTTCAGAGAGTATCAGATACGGATTATACACACGAATGGCAAGCAGCAGTTGACTACAACCAAGAACTTCGCTCGTGTGATCATCGATTTCATCCGGATACGGAAATGTTGAAGAGGTATCAGCAACTTCTGGACCCTACAGGTACAGGTATCATGGGCTACATAGAAATTCCCAAGCTTCATGTCATCCTTCCGATTTATCACGGAACCGATGACTCAGTGTTACAGGTTGCTATAGGGCATATAGCTGGAACATCTCTTCCAATCGGAGGAAAAGGTACGCATTCGGTTCTTTCAGGACATCGTGGATTGCCATCTGCCAAATTGTTCACAGATCTTGATCAGATGGAAATTGGCGACACTTTCTCCCTGCGTGTTCTGGATGAAGTTCTTAGTTATGAAATTGATCAGATTTTGATTGTTCTCCCATATGAGACTGAAGCACTGGAAATAGTTCAAGGGGAAGATTACTGTACTTTAACAACTTGTACACCCTATGGCATTAATACACATCGTATGCTTGTCAGGGGACACCGCATGGAGAATTTAATCCCGGCAGGGACAATAAAAATTGTCTCAGAAGCCATGCAAATTGATTCAGCAATTGTTGCCTCGTTTATCGCTATCCCATGTATCCTTCTGTTCTTTGCTATCATTGTGATTGGTGCCAGTAGAAAGAATGAATATGGAGGAGGAATAGACGGTACCATTCACTGATGAACAGGGTATAATACATTATAGAATCGTTTTTGCTTATAAGTGAACCCCCTGAAACTCGTCGACAGATAGAATCAGAAGAGTTTCAGGGGGTTACACTTTTATAACAGATTATCCACTGGGGTTCGGTTACTTGATTTCACATGGCTCGCTTTTGAGTTCTCCTGAGTATCCACTGCCACTGTTTGCGATAACGATGAGTTGCAGCTTATCTCCAACATCAAACCCTGCGGTTCCGATTTCGGGAGATACAACAGAGCTTTCAACGACAGTTGTGTGATCTGAAATCTTGGTGCGTTCCCAGCGATAGGTTACATTAGAAGTAGATACGGCAACGTTGGCTGTAAGCTTGGTACCCTTGGTAACCTGTGGTTGTAACGTAACGGTTCCACTCAGTTTTTCAGCCTTCGCTTTGACGGCCTTTGTTGCCACACTGACTTTACTTCCTTCCCAGTTTCCGTAACCAATTGCAACACAGTAAAGAGAAGACCCAACATCTGTTTTTTGGACTGTGTAGGAAGGTCCGGTCCCCAGGGTTACACCTCCAACGCGGTACCAGATGAAGCTGACGGTTGCACTGATATCAGACGCTGCATAGAGCACATCACCTTCTGTAGGTTCCGTACTGGACAAATCACATTTTGTGACAGAACCGGATGTCATGCTGGATATTACCTCGGATGTGTAGCCGCTTGTTGCTGTTCCGCTATAGGAACCAATACCAGTAATCTTCACACGGATTTTGCGACCGAGATCACTGCTGCGCACAATATAAGATGAGTCAGTAGAGAGCTGAACGCCTTTGTCATTGGTCCAGATATAGGATACAGTAGCATTTGATGGAACAATCGTTGCGGTCAGTGTTTCACCGATGAAAGGAGTGCTGCTATTTATGGCAACAGCATTGATTTTCCCAGAAGAGGGCAGCATTTGCGCAGTTGTAAGGAATTTATGCATCATATAGCCTGTTGTAGAGTTTACAGAGACGTAATCCCATGTATCCAGATTCCTCAGAACTGTGACCTGTGTACCAACTGGATAAATGGATATGGGTTCGCTGGATGTAGATGCGCCTGAACGCAGGATAACACCATTCCCGTTTTCAGAAATGACATACGCAACGTATGAAACAATACCAGGGTCTGCTGTTACAGAAGGAACCACAGGATTGGAAGGAACCGATGGATTGGAAGGCCCGCCTGGAATGACAGGTGCTGCTGTCGGGTAGGGAATATAATTTCCAGATGTAAGATATGCGGTCATCATATAACCGGTCAGTGAACCAATCTGAATCTGACTCCAATTTGCTGCACTACTCAGTATTGTAACTGGGGTACCGACACTGAAAAGACCGAGAATGCCGTAATTTGTTCCGGGACCTGTTCTGAGACGAACTGGCAGGCCATTAGCAGAAGTAACAAAGGCAGTTCCGAACACGGGTACTGAAGGCGTGTATGGAGCGGCAGTAATGACAGGACCAGGCGCTTTGGCTGTAAGATAACGTGCCATCATATAGCCGACTGTTTTACCGACCTGGATCTTGTCCCATACTGAACCCGCGGATAGAATCGTGACTTGGGTTCCGACACTATATTTGCCTAGTACTCCGGCATCAGTAGAAGGTGCGCTGCGCAGATTCACACCTTTTCCGTTTTCTGATGTTACATATGCCGTTGAGCTGACTGTACCTGAACCACTGCTTGGAACAATGCTGGGTTTCACAGATGTAAGATATTTACTCATCATATAACCAGTCGATGAACCGACCTGGATTTTGTTCCAGGTGGAACCTGCGGAAAGAATTGTTACCTGAGTTCCTACATCAAGATAACGGAGTACAGTATAATTCTTACCCGCACCGGTGCGCATGGCTACATGTCCACCATTGGAAGATGTGACATAAGCGGTTCCGGTAGAGGAGGAACTGCCGGAAGAAGAGCCGGAACTGGTATTGAGGTAACTTGAATACATATATCCGGTTCTGCCGTCGGGAGTCTGCACAAAACTCCATGAACCTGTCGTTGAAAGAACCGTGACTTTGGTGCCTGTATAATAGCTGGCCAGCGTTGCAGCGTCCAGTGAAGGTAATTCACGCATACGCAGCCAGCCACCGGTAACAGTTGCCGTTGTAGCCGCAGACGCTGTTGTTAAGCAAAAACAGGTTCCAAGAATGCAGACTGTGCACAGGACTGCCAGTAGTTGTTTCATGATTGAAAACCTCCTCGTTGCCATATAGCATTAACCATTGGATTGATCGTCAAACAGCAAAGTCTCAATCATTATTCCAGCATAGGAACTCAGATCTGGAGCTTGTGTAGAATCCCATGTAAGAGAGATGGTGATTATTCCATCCAATGTTAGTCGCACAATCCAGACGGTTTGCTGACTATTGTTTGCAACCTGAACATAGGCAAGGTCTTCTGCTTCGTCCAGTTGAGTGATTGCTTCAGAATGAGCTGTCTGAATAATATCTGCGACATCCTTCAGAGAACGGCCATTACGATCCTCATAATGAATAAAGAAAGATGCATGATTATCCGGTAATGACCCCGAAATACCATCTGTCTGTTTTGTAATCATTTCAGGCGAGAAAACAGAAGGGTACATGATGGAAAAACCGTGAACCTCATCAAAGTAGGTATTCCAGGAACTCTGGTCAAATGCGATATCCGTATCTTCGGAGGCTGGATCTTCTACATATAATAATGTTGCCAGCTTCCAGCCTGTCATAGCGTGTTCATCTTTTTGCAGAGTAACTGCGACCTTTGTATCAAGCCAAGCAATACTTCCCAGTTCAGCTGTGTCCAAGAGGTCAAACCGTTTTGGAGCGGAATAAGCTTCTCCCAGAATTGCCAGCCAGGTACCTGAATCATCTAATTGACAAGTGATCATGCTGACACCTGTGTATTCATCTTCGTGCATTGGACGTACTTTGTTTGACGGAAGTGCATGTGGTGAAAGATAGTTCGCTGTGAGCCATGTGTCCTGGAGCGTAGTGTTCCCAAGATAACTGTCATTCAGAGCAAGCTCAGAAAAAGACCGGGATCCCAGGGCAAAGAGTGTTTCAGTAAATCGATCTGACAGATCTGAGCTGATCTGAATTTCATAAGGCTGATCTGAACAACGCAGAGAAGCGAGCAAGGTAAGGTCAACAAGTGGTTGAACTTTATGAAATAATGCTTCTTGCTCTTCAGTGGGTAAGGCATTTTCAACAATCTCACTTTCTTCTGCAAAAGCTGAGACTGTTGTAATGAAAATACAAAGAGTGAGGATCCAGGACAAGATTCTGTTTATATGCATTCAAATCCTTCCTTTCTACTGATCTATTATACATCTATATCAACGGTTTTAAATATTCGAATATTGCAATACTATGTTATATATGACAAATTGTTACACAATTATCGCAAAATGTCATATAATCATACCACCGTTAATTCCTATTACTTGCCCGGTTATAAAAGACGCTTGTTCAGAACAGAGAAAAGCAACCATGTCTGCAACATCTTCTGGTTTTCCAATTCTTCCGACAGGGGTTTCCTCTATAAGATTGTTAAGTGTCTCCGGAGTAAGCTGCTGGTTCATTTCAGTCTGAATTACACCGGGTGAAACACAGTTTACCCGTATACCAGACGGCCCCAGTTCTTTTGCCAGAGACTTAGTAAGTCCAATGATTCCCGCTTTGGTGACAGAATATGCACTTTCACAACTGGCACCAACTTCACCCCACATACTGGATATAGTGACTATGCTTCCGTTTTTTCGTGAAACCATGTCGGGGAGAACAGCACGTATGCACCGCACAGTTCCCATCAGATTTACCTGGATCAGTTCATTCCAATCGTTTTCATTGGTATCTGTAAACATGCGAATCATGGCTATGCCAGCTGATAAAACTAGTGCGTCGATGTGATGATAAAAGCGATACAATTCCTCGAAACACATTTTGACAGCTTCAGGATTCCGAAGATCACATGCTTTCCACGAAGCATTGAATCCTTGAGACCGAAGACTATGACAAGCCAGTTCAGCGTTATTGATTCCAGTATGGCATAAGAGAATGACAGACCAGCCGCTGTGCGCGAGTGCACGCGCACAAGCAAGACCAATCCCACGGCTTCCACCGGTAATAACTGCAATAGGTTGCATAAGACTTCACTCTTTCTGTTGGTATTGCTCAAAGCATACATGATTTATCAACAAAAGAAAACCCCTGTCTTCATGATGAAAACAGGGGCTGTATTCCAATAATTTACTGTGCTGCTTTATTCAGCTGCTTAGCCAGACGAGCCTTTTTACGGTTCGCTGCATTCTTATGAATAACGCCCTTGGCTGCAGCCATATCGATAGCGGAAGAGGTCTTGCTCAACTGCTGTACAGCAGAAGAAGGATCGGTATCTACAGCAACCTGGAACTTTTTCAGGGAAGTACGCATACCGTTCTTCACCATTCGGTTCCGCAGAGCCTTCTTTTCGCTGACCTTTACGCGCTTTTTAGCGGACTTGATATTCGGCAACTCCATTCGCCTCCCATACAGACTTGTTGCATAAGTATATCAGGATCTTTTGCCATCCTATAGAACTTAATCTGATCTTGAATCGTAAGAAAGCAGATTGATAATAATATCAGCGCTTGCTGAACTGCGGTGCACGACGAGCTGCCTTCAAACCATACTTCTTGCGTTCCTTCATACGAGGATCGCGGGTCAGCAGACCACTCTTCTTCAATGTGGTGCGCAGCTCCGGATCAGCCTTGCATAATGCACGGGAGACGCCATGGCGAATAGCACCAGCCTGACCTGAAATTCCACCGCCACGAACGTTGACTAAAACGTCAAAATTGGTAACACCAGTGATGGCGAAAGGCTGACGAATGGTCATTTTCAGAGTTTCAAGTCCGAAATAGTCATCAATATCACGCTTGTTAACCACGATTTTTCCGTCACCAGGAACCAGACGAACCCGGGCAACAGCTTCCTTACGGCGGCCAACAGCACTGTATACAACATTAGGCATAATACATTACTCCTTTCCGCCGCGAGCAAAAGAAATCAGCTCGAGCTTTTCGGGCTTCTGAGCTACCTGTTCGTAATCAGCACCGGCATAAACCTTAAGTTTCTTTGCCATCTGACGTCCCAGGGGTCCCTTCGGCAGCATGCCAACAATAGCATGACGGATAGCAAACTCGGGCTTCTCAGCGATCAGTTTGCGGTAAGAAGTGCTCTTAAGTCCGCCCGGATAGCCACTATGATGATAATAGAACTTCTGATCCAGCTTTTTGCCGGTCATAATGATCTTATCAGCATTAATCAGAATCACATAGTCACCAGTGTCCATATGAGGGGTATAGGTGGGCTTATTCTTACCACGGAGCACATTGGCGACCTGGCTGGCAACTCGGCCAAACACCTGTCCCTCGGCATCAACAACATACCATTTCCGCTGGATGTCTGAAGCCTTCGGCATATACGTTTTCAAAGGAAATTCCTCCTAAACAAGTTAAACGGTGTCCACGTGCATGATGGTCGCATGCAACGTCTGTGTATCAATGCTACCGGGGCTAGCGGAGATTAATACCTTGGGTATTCTAAAGAGTTTTTACACACATGTCAAGATAATTTTGCAGCGTTTTTTTGAATTTGTTTACATTTTTACTGCTTTTCTTCTGTGATACAGAAAACAGTACAGGATATAAAGTGCTCTCCTGATATAATCGGAGCTGATCATTAGGATACAGCGAAAAAAGTTTGTGATGTATGAGTACAATACATAGGTAACATAAATAGGTTAGCAAAAAGAGAACCAAGTGGTATAGTGTAAATCGCCAAACCCACACGCAACCAGGTGGTTCTCTCAATGAGTAAGGATACACAGGAAGCAGCATTTCGTCAACGTGTTCTTGAATACCACCAGAATGGTCACACCGTGACAGACACGGCAAACCGATATCATTTATCACGGAAGACAGTACATAAATGGATCAACAGGTGGGATGGTACATGGACGAGTCTGGTAGATCAAAGCCGGAGGCCAAAGAATAGTCCAAGAAAGCAAACTAAGGCTGAGATCAATCTGGTAAAGAGGCAGGCAAAGAAGCACAAAAATTTCCACCCTATGCCTTGATCCTGCTACCGGACAAATGTGTAACCTATGTTTGACAAACCAACACAGGATACAGCGAAAAGAGTTTGTGACTTCTTGCCAATGAAACATCCTGTCATGTATAATCAGTTAAGGGATTGTATACTACCTGGAAGGAGAAAGACAACATGGATAAGTGGGATGGCAGGTTTATGCAAATGGCGCATGTGATTTCACAATGGTCGAGTTGTGCCCGGCCAGGAAGATCGATCGGATGTGTGATTGTAAAAAACAAGAGAATTATGACAACAGGGTATAACGGAGCTCCGTCCGGTCTGAAAACATGTCGTGAACGTGGGGGATGCTTACGGGATAAATTGAAGATTCCGTCAGGCACTAGGGCCGAAATCTGCTATGCGACACATGCTGAACAGAATGCAATTATACAGGCCGCCAAGCTTGGAGTCTCAATTGATGGCGCGACACTGTATTGTACGCATCAACCTTGTTCTGTCTGTGCCAAAATGATTATTAATTCCGGAATTAAACGAATTGTCTATCAGGAAGGATATCCGGATGATTTTTCCCTGGAACTGATTCATGAGGCAGGCGTCGTTTTAGAACATTTTGAGCAGACGAACGAGTAAAAACCCGGAAGTTTATTCTTCCGGGTTCGGTTCATCACCAACACACCAAGAGCGTAGTTTATTAACTGTGCGTGGAACAGCATCCTGACTCTGTTTCCATGGCTCATTCTGATATCGATAATCAAACTTTTTAATGAACCATGAGATATCCTCCTGAATCCGATCCATGTTCTTCGTCTGCAATTCTGAAAGTCTTCTGACAAAAGCAGCAGTCTCCTTGGCTGACAGCTCGCTCAGGCTGACACGGCACAGGTCTGCCATGTGCGGAAGACAGACACCTTTTGAGGATTCGAATCTGGTTCTGAATTCAGTGTCATTTTTATATAGATGGAAGAATGTGTGCAGATATCGCTCCATATTCTCTTGAATACTGTCGCACATGATGCAGGTAGAAGCCATTTTTTTGAGTGCTTCTGCCTGCTTTTGAATTTCATCTCTTGCTTGGCTTCCACTCCGTGACAGCTTGCCCAAGGGTGCTTTTTCTAGTGCGTCTGCTGCCTTTAGCATTTGATCCTGGCATTGTTTCATGCGCTCTCTTGTTCTGGCTGTATGTGATTCCAGCATCAGAGCATGACCAAGACGATTGCTCATGGTGTAAAGCATTGCATGATGTTTAGTACAGAAACCTTTATCATTCACCTGAATGCGAGTATCCGGTTCCATAACGGAAGCACCGAGATATCGTTCTGCCTCTCCGAGTTCAAGCTTTCTGGCAAGTGCACACAGAAGGCATTCACCATCAAGCTTCAGCACATCCCAGACAGGAATTGTGTCCAGATGATACTTCAAAGTTTTTCATTCCTTTCAGTCAATAGTCAGATTGCTGCTTTAAGATAAGGTGTATCATATGTAAGCTCTGATGGCCTTTGCAACTCCATCGTACATATTTGAGGCTGTAATATATTTGGCCACGCGAGTCACTTCTGAAGTGGCATTACCCATGGCGACCGGAATTCCGCAGATCTGCAACATGGAAAGATCATTCACCTGGTCCCCAATGGCCATTACATCATGCACTGAAATTCCCAGTTCTGAACACAAGCGGATCAATGCCGCTCCCTTATTACAGCCAGCAACATTGAGCTCAACATTATTGGCCCATGACGATGTGATTTCCATCGGGAAAGGGAAGCGATGCATCTGCTTTGCGATGCTTTCAAGACGGTTTTCTCCGTCTTGTTGCATGAGGATAAACTTATTGACACCACGCTGCAACAGTTTGCTTGAATCTGCTGGAAAACGATAGATGTTTGTTCTGCAAGGAAAATGATCCAGATATGTGCCCCAAACCATATCAGGCTCTGGTTGCTCCGGATTCCTGCTTCGAATATAGAGGTCATGGTCACAAAACATGGCAAATGTCAGACCTGTTGCCATTAAGAAGTCGTATAGGTATTCAGCTTCGCTGAGGTTGAAATGCTGTGTATACGTGATATCACCAAATGGATGATCTAACATGCAGGCACCGTTAAGTGCGATAATTGTTGCATCAAGACCTGTATCCAGAAGAAAAGCAGAAGCATCATCGGGAAGCCGGCCAGAGGCGAGAACCAGATGGATTCCTTGATCTGCCGCTTGTTGCAGTGCGGATACAGTTACAGGAGTGATGTGGACCGGGGGCGGAGTCAGAAGAGTTCCATCCAAATCCATGGCAATCAATCTGATGCTCGTCATGACGGGTTCTCCTGACTTATTTTCGACCAAATACTCTGGAAAGGCGGTTGTATGGAAAATACTTTACCGTCTAGCAGAGGCAGCTCTCCACCGGTGTCAAGACACAAAAGCGTCGCACATAACATTAGCTTTCCCTGGACATGTCTGGTTCGATTCAGTTGCCGGTCTCCGTAAACATCGTCCCCGAGAATCGGATGCCCTAATGCTGCGAGATGTGCCCGTATCTGATGTGTTCTTCCGGTGATCAGATGCACAGAGAGCAAGCTGAGACCATCATGTGCTTCCAGTGTCTTGTAAGCAGTGAGAATGGTCTTTGCACCAGCGGTTTCATGGTCAATAATTCTGACTCTTCCAGCTTCCGAATCCTTGAGCAGATATGCTTTACATGTTGCTTCGGGAGGCTTCATTCCTCCGCGAACAATACATGTATATCGCTTATCCAGTGTCCTGTTCATGAATACTCTCTGCAAAACGTCAGCTGCATGCTGATTCCGTGCAAACAGAAGCAGTCCCGATGTCTGATTATCCAGTCTGTGGCAAGGTATGGGTGCCTGCTCATTGGCACAGATTGTACGGGAAAGCAGATCACATAATGAAGCTGAATGATCCTCAGGATTACTCTCCACACTGATCCCGGCGCGTTTGTTCACCAGAATCACATCCGGATCCATATAAACAATCTCAGGCAGTTTGAGCTCTTTGTCCAGATAGTATATCTGAACAATCTGCCCCGAATGCACTGAAACATTTGAAGACACTCGTTTGCCATCAAGCTTGATATCGCGATGTTGAACAATACGCCTGATTGCAGCATCATCGAGTTCAGGCAGTATTTCCCGGACGCATTGCAGGAGTTTTCGACCATCTTGCGATTCGCCAATTTGAGCCTGTATCATTGCCATAATCCCGTCTCCTCAGTAATACACGAATGCCAGGGCGCTACTTGTGAGCGAAGCACGTGTAAAGCTTCCAGCTGATTCCTGGTTGGATCCAGCATCAGAGCTTCCGTAAGCACTCTTGACATATCCTCCAGTGAAGCGTTTTGTTTGGCCATGAGCAGGAGGTCCCATACAAGCGCCTCGGAAATCTTTTCAGGTCTTGTGGCTCCGTTTAGCAGACCGTGGAGAAGCCAGGCTGCATCATTCTCACTGTCAGAATTCTTCCTTTCGGTGAAATAGGCAAGATCTTTCGCGGCTATGTTTTTGTGATGTTGCAGCATGGTCTCAGTCTGTACAGCACCTGGATGAATAATCATTGTATGTCCATTGGCAAGAGGGATCCAGTCAAAGGCTGCGTGAAGATAGCGATGTATGAATGTTTCCTGATTCAAAAGGTCACCTGCAATCAATTTCTGCATTGCCTGCATCAGTATGCTCTCGTCACACATGCCTTCCATATAGAGGAGCCTGTGAACATTGGACTCAAAGGATTCCAGTGCATCATAAAGATCCTGCTGAAGGTCAGCAAAGCCAACAGAACAGATCATATTCTGAATGGTTTCCGGAATCTTAAGGGTAAGGGTATTAGGTGTGGATGAGTCAATATAGCATATCAATCTTCGGCAAAGAGATTCTGCCGGAAGCAAGTCTGCGTCTTGTGTCAATTCTGTATATCCATTGCAATCCAGGAGAACTGTGATAAGACTGACTTCCTGGAAAGTTAGGAGCGGGATCTGATAGGGAAGTGTTTCGACAAAGTTGTCCTGCATACTTTGGATTGTATGCAGGACGGGTTCATAAGGTCGCTCGAGTGCATCATAGGAAGATTTCCAGAGTATTTCGGCCTGCAGGTCAGTACATCCGCCAAAAAGGTAAAGCGGCGCTCGTCCCTTCAGACGACGCTCACACTGTTCAAGCTGAGCCGACATGACCATACTCATGGTTTTCTCGGTCCAGTCGAGTGACTGAGTAGGGAAGTTGCGTTGCATAGAATCTCCTCAGATATCAGAGACGCATACACCAGTGGTTTTCATCAGGAAGACGTCCATACTGTATGCCGGTCAATGTATCATATAGTTTTTGTGATACCGGTCCAATGTCGCCATTGCCGATGATCACTTCATCATTTTCCCAGCATAGTTTGCCTACCGGGCTGATTACAGCTGCTGTTCCTGTACCAAAAGCTTCTGTCAGTTTTCCGGATTTGGCATCTGCAAAGATATCTGCAATGGGGAGTCTGGTTTCTTCGGTTTCATAGCCGAGTTGCCGTGCAAGCGTGAGGATTGAATCGCGGGTGATTCCGGGAAGGATGGATCCGTTCAGCGCAGGTGTGACGATTCGGTTGCCATATGCAAACATCATATTCATGGAGCCGACTTCTTCAATATATTTCTGCTCTACACCATCGAGCCAGAGTACCTGACTGTATCCCTTCTTTTCCGCTATATCACCGGCAAGGATGGAAGCGGCATAATTACCTGCACATTTGGTAAAACCGGTTCCTCCCCGAACGGCACGGACATATTGATCTTCTACATAAATGCCGACTGGCTTAAGACCGTCTTTATAATATGAACCCACAGGAGAAAGAATGATAAAGAAAAGGTAGGTTTTTGAAGCATGTACACCCAGATGCACATCCATGGAGATCATGGTTGGCCGAATATATAGGCTTGTTCCTGGCGAATGCGGAACCCAATCGGCCTCTAAACGAATCAGTTCTTTGAGTCCTTCCAGTGCAGTTTCTTCATCTAGAGCAGGCATACACATTCTCTGGGCACTGCGTGTCATACGAGCCAGATTTGCTTCTGGCCGGAATAACTGCAAACCACCATCTGGTGTGCGGTAACACTTACTGCCTTCAAAAATGGCCTGGCCATAATGCAGAACCATGGAAGCAGGGTCGAGTGCAAAATCAGCATAGGGAACAATGCGTGCGTTATACCAGCCCCGGCCTTCTTCATAATCCATCAGAAACATATGATCTGTAAAATAGTGGCCGAATCCCAGCTTGCTCTCATCCTGGGGCTTTTTCTTGAGTTCTGCTGCTCTGGTGATTGAAATAGGTAACATGGAAGGACCTCCTTATTTAGTCAGCGGCTAAAGCCGCAGGATTACAATGCGTCGAGAATACTTTCCATAGTAAGCGGAATAAACACTGGATCATTGGGATGTACAAGTCCAGGCTGAATAAAGAACACAGGGTTATCATCTGCATCAAGAAAAAAATCTTCTTCAGGAAAAAAATCGTAATTCAGGACATCGTGAAGCGCTTCTGCACTCAGCTGACTTATGCCTTCCTTCACTAACTGCTGTTCCACCAGATGCCGTATAAGCGCATTAGCACGTTCTGTCTGCCGTGTTTCCAGCCAGGAATCATTCATATCCTGATGCTGTAACAGCCCCAACAGATTAGGAAGTGTAATAATCAGTCCCTCTTTGGTTCCATTACGCGCAAATGTATGTGCGCTGTGTATTTCACTGATCTGATCAGCCTGTACTCGCTTTGTAATAAAATGAAAGGAAACAAACAGACTATCATTACATGTTACTTCAAAAGTCAGCTGCACAGAAGCAGGTAGGGTTAAGCTTTCACCGAGAACCGGTACAGTGAAGTTTATAAGTTCCGCTTCCTGCAAGTTGTATACTGCCTCAATCCCTTCACTGCAGGAATCGGCACCGGAAGCCCGTGGAAGCTGATAGGAATATACGAGCATTGCTTCATTGCCAGATGCTCCTTCAGGATAGTAAAGCGTGCCATTTCTGGGCGCATCGAGCATGATACCTTCTGCTGAGCTAACACTCAGAAACATGCACAGGAGCATGGTCCATAAGACATGCTTCCTCATGCTTTTGTCACATCCTCAGCGCATGAAATGGCGGCTATGCAGCCTTCTCCAACTGCCTTCGCAATCTGCAATGGCTTACCGGTACAGTCACCACAGGCATAACAACGGGGAACTGAAGTCTGCATCCTGCGGTCGACGGCAATAAAGCCGTTATCTGTTTTCAGACCGGGAATCAGTTGATCAGGTGCAGAATTGGGTCTGAAGATGAAGACACCATCGTATGTCTTTTCTCCAGTATTGGTGTATAAGACCATTTTTCCATCTTTTTTATCAAGCGCACGAACTGTATCCGGCATAATCCTCTGGTTGGGTTTCGGGGATACAATGCCATCATGTCGGCGCAGGCTGAAATAATCAACCTGACTGCACAGTCCGGAAAGAAAATCAGCTTCTTCAACACCGCCATGCCAGCTTGACAATACGGCTATCTCTTTTCCGCGGTAAAACATGCCATCGCAGGTTCCACACCAGCTTACGCCCTGTCCGAGCCATTCATTTTCACCGGGGAGGAGTTTTGGCCGAGAGGCCCCCAGAGCCAGTATCAGTGCATCGCACGACAGAATATCATCACCAACCAGCACCATGAACTGTCCTGATGAAGGCATAACCTGACGCGCATGCCCTATGCGTTCCTGAACCCCCATAGACAATGCGTGCTCACGGAAACGCATCAGGAGGTCTTTCCCACTGATTTCAGGAAAGCCAGGATAATTTGTAACCCGTTCTGCTTTTGCAAGACCGGACTGATCCATTCCAGTCGTAACAACAATGCAGTCGAGATTACGGTTTCTCAGCGTGATTGCACAGCTCCATGCAGCAGGACCTCCGCCAAGAATGACAATACTAGACATATCTGACTCCTTTCATTTAGTTAAGGTAGGTATAGCGTGCACATAACCATGGCATACCGTTATAGGTCGAATAAGCATCTGCATATATCCGGTAAAATGTACCTAGTTCCCAGTTCCTGTTGGTATAATTCTCGAGAAGGACCGGCCTGCTTTTTTCATCGTCTGAGGTATAGAACACAGCCATCTGCGGTTTTTCGGATACAAAATACTGTAAATGTCCGATCACGACGTATACCTGGGTATGTTCAGCACGATAGGAAATGTTACTGACAAGTTCAGCATATCCTGCTTCACTAAGTGGCCAGGCTTTGGGAGTATAGGTTGAAGCGGGTGGCAGATAGTAAACATTGTAATTGATTACGGAGTCTTTTTTACCGGGGTAGGATGCACGTATCTTAACGGTGTTAGTTCCTATATGATCGAAATGAGCATAGAACGAAAATGCACCTGTTGTAGCAAGACTGGTAATGTTCATATCTGAAAACGGAGATTCAATACTGACCGTTGCACCCGGCAATGTGGTACAGGATATTTTCATATATTCTTCGTTATATGATGTATATGTGTCCGCTGCCAGATCCAGAGGGATTTCCTGAGGCTCTCTGTAAAGCACAACATTGAGTTGATTTTCACGACAGTATTGACTTCTGCATCGGATCGTGAAGAGATTGTCCCCGATAGGTTGAACAGTCGCATTATATGAGAACTCACCCGTCTCTGAATTAACGGTGTCAGACACTTCGGTATCATTGACAAATACACGCGATCCAGGGCGTACTACAAATGACATTGAGTACATTGTCGATGATACATCGGTTCTCAAACTGTCCGGACTGGTCATTTCTATCGGGCTAAGCGGGATGTCTATGGTATAGCTAATAACTTCCAGCGGTTGCTGTTTGCCACTTGCTGTTTTCAGATAGGGAGTCAGTGAGACCTCCATCTGTTCATTGAGATAGTCCTCGACATCGTCATACCAGACATGATCCGGTATTTCTATGGTGGCAAACCCGTCTGCAACGATATATGAAGTATGCAGTTCACGAATATAGATCTGGCTGCCGTCTTTTCCAGGGATCTTGATAGTATGGGCTGCAAGATCATTTACAATAGAAGCAATCACACTGGCACGGTTATTCTCCAGTTCTGTTTCATGCCGCTGCTGGAAATAGTGATAACCAAAGAAACCAACCAATGCCAGGAGAACAATAATCAACAGGAAAATCAGAAATCTGAGAAACTTACGGACCCTTCGCGTTCTTTCGGGTAAAAGTCCGGTCATTTCCCGGGTTTGTGGTACCTGCCACCGAGTCCCGTATTGTTCCTGTTCGGCCCATAATGGTTCATTCTCATTGGAGTCATTAATATACTCATTGTCAATATTCTGATGGAAAACTGTCGTTTTTGAACCAGCTTCTGAGACGGGAATTTTTGAACGTAGCCGTCGGGCTGATGAACCTGTAAACAGCATAGGGTCATCTGAAATGTGGATCTGCACTCCCATGCCTGAAGGTGCGCTTCCACGCTGGGCACTCTTTGTGCGAAGTTTTCTTTGCTGTCTTTGCCCCTCTTCTTTTCGTGCTTTGAATTCCTGCATTTCATTGGCCAGAACATCACGGGCATCGGATGTGGCATCGCTTTCACCATATTCATCCATCCGATAATATGCGGCTGACTTCTGGCCATCTCGAAGCGTATTTTTCCAGTCAGGTTCCGAATTTGGCTGTGCATTGATAAGTAATGCACCACATCGCATGCATTTAGGAATTGATGCGCGGTTCCACTGACCGCACTTTGGACATTTCATATGACTCCTTTACTGAACAAGCTCAGAAATTAATCGAAATCACTGAGCGTAGGATTGATGCTGTCATCCAAAACAAGAAAACTGTTTTCCAGATAGTCAGACATAGCCAGTCTGCAGGCTTTCCAGTCTACTTGCTGTGCGGCCATACCTGCATAATTGATGGCATGAACTGCTCCATCTATTGGGATCCGCAGTTCTTCCACAGTACATTCTCGAAGTCCATAGGCTACATCCATGACTCTGACCATGCTGTCCGTGTTCATATTCGTGAGCGTTGTATGACTCAGCACAGAATCAACCAGCTTGCGTGCTTCGTCGTATGACAAGGACCGACACTGGTCAGCAAGCGTCGAAAGCACGGTACGGACACGCTGGGTGCGCATGAAGTCACCGCCACCGCCAGCTTTTCGAATACGCATATAGATAACAGCCGAATGACCATCGAACCGATATGTTCCGGCGCTGCGAATCCGCGGAATGGTGGAGTCTACAGGGATTGCGTACCGTTTCAGGTAGGATGCTTCTTCATCGGTTATGGTTATATCGACTCCACCCAGATCGTCAATGATATCCTGAATCTGACTGAAGTCGAACAAAAGATAGGACTCAATACGAATTCCCAGATGTTCGGAAATCGTTCGACAGAGTGCATCCGGTCCTGAATCCTTGGCAATGTAGTTAATTCTTCCGATTTTTCCGTCAGGTCGTTTAACAAGAGCATCTCGTATAATTGAAGTCAGCATAACGCGATGCGCACGGCTGTCCAGCGTTACCAGCACAATTCCATCTGTGTTTCCCAATGTATCGGGCTTTGCGTTCCATACATCGACACAAAGAAGTAATACATGTGTCTGACCATCAACGACCGGTGGCAGTGAATCCCAGGGAATGGTTTCAATCGGATTCGGGGTATCGGCCAAGCCCATAAGGGGAAGAAAGATCAGAATTAGCAGGAGAAACAGTTTTCTATGCATGGTTACTTCTTTTGCTCCGTATTCAAAGATGTGGATTTCAATGCGTGCTCGTCCCTTAAATCTCTTGGTACAATCCGCTGCAATGTTGGCTGCCATTTTGCGCTCTTTCTTCTGCTGCGTTCGCCCAAAGCAATGAGCAGGACCGCAATGACCAGAAACAGTATACCGAATATAGCACTTCCGGTATTTGGATCACTCTTCATGATCATTGGGCCGATGGCCAGGCCGATAAGGAAAGAACAGAGGGGGATAACATAGGCAAGCAGTGAAGCTTTCACAACTGTACTGGTTGGCAGATCGATTGCAGCAAAGTCTCCGACATGTCCTTTCCCGCGTATACGAATGGAAGAAAGCTTCTGACCATTTTCACAGGCATGGCATTGTCCGCAATCCTGCTGGTGGCAGAATGTTACCTCCAGATAATCACCATCCACGGCAGTAATCTCGCCCATGCGTACCATAAAACATCCTCCTAGCATTTCATTCAGAACCATGTTATACCCGAAAAGTATAGCACATCCGCATTTCAATGCAAACTACGCAAAGGCTGTCCGGACAGAACCAGTTCAGGAATCTGTTCACTGAGTATTTTAGTCTTAAAAGCCGGTTCAGTGTGTTTTTTCGGTGTATTGAAAAAAGATGCCATGTGGCATCTTTCAATGAGAATTATTTAAGCAGGATCCGGCCGCACGTTTCGCATTCAACAATCTCGGTACCGGCATCAATCTTACGCAGGGCTGCTGACGGTTGAGAGGTATTACAGCCACTGCATTGTCCGCCGATCAGGCGTGCAATCGGGGGAGTAGTATGTTTTTTGACAGTATTGTACACTGCCAGCAATTGCGGATCTAGGTCAATCAGAAGTGCATCAGCGGTTGAACGTTGCTTTTCCAGTTCGGTTTTCTTTTCCTTGGATTCCTGATTGTAGACCGCTTTCATACGATCAAATTCCTGTTTGGCAACAGCTGTCTCATGACGGATGTTGCGTGCTTTCCCTTCAAACTCATTGCCTTCCTTATGCAGCCTGCGCATCTCCTGCTCGTAGGAGATAATGGTCTTACGGAGCTTATCGACATCGGCCAGAAGGTTCCGCACATCCTCCACATCTTCACCAGAGATCGTCTGGAACTTGTTCTGAAGATTATTCAGCTGTTCCGAAGAACGTGCCAGAGCATCCTTGATTGCATCCTTTCGGTCAAGACTTATGGCAATGTGTTCTTCCATATCCTTATAGTTTTTCTGCTGTTCCATGATAAAATCCCGGGTCTTCTCAAGCTTCTGACGAAGCGGAGAACGTCTGATTTCGGATTCGATCCGGTCAGCTTTCATATCTTCCTGCATATAATTCCAGAGTTTTTCCATCTGTTCCATAAGGATCCTCCTTCACGTCAGGCATCGGGTCTGCCTCATGTCTTTGGCATTGCGTATGCTCCGACCTGAGATACGCAGACACGGATGTTTGATTCTACAATAAGCTGATCGCTTTGTAAAGCTGATTTCAAGGCAAACAGTCCAGGTTCTTCCGTAGCAAAGTGCCCGCATTCCAGTCCGATGATCCCTTCTTCATTCATTGCAAGAGCGTCATGATGGCGAATTTCACCTGTAAGAAATACCTGTGCATTTTGCTGTAATGCATAGGGCCACATCTCAGAACCCGCTCCGGAAGAAACCACAATTCTGTGAATCTCAGATGAGCAGTCGGCGGGGCCGAGCACCCGCACGGTGGTTTTGAGCTCTTGACTGAGAAAATTGACTAATTCGGGCAATGATAAAGCGGGGACCAGATGGCCAAGACGCACAAAACCTTCGCCTGTGATTTCGGTAAGTCTGCATCGGCGGGCGAGTGCATCGTTGATCCCGCCCGGAGCACGGTCAAGATTGGTATGTGCAGCAATCAGACAGATTCCGGAACGGATCATGCGGGCCAGCAGTCTGCTTTCGGGATCAGATTCATTCAGCGTTTTGCGTGCATGAAACATCATAGGATGATGAGTAACCAGTAAATTGCACCGCAGACTTTCAGCCTCATCAAGGACACGGCTTGTAACATCCATTGCTACGAGAATACCGGTGATTTCTGTCTCGGGAGATCCGACAAGCAGACCGCTGTTGTCGAACGCTTCCTGGGTATCAAATGGAGCAATTCTGTCAATCAGTGTATGGATTTGACGAACGGTCATGTAAATAACTCCTTGTATCGCGCTTTGTAAAAAGTGAGATCTGCCTCTGTCTGCTGTATTTGACCGGAAGAAGGAAGTGTTGCATGGTGCAGTGATGAAAGAACCCCCTCCAGTCGCTGTATGCAGTGCTCAAGGTATCCCTTGAGCAAAGGGTCCGGATTCTGATAGATCAAAGAGCCGAACCGGATAGCTTCATCATTCATATAGCAATTCCCTGGTTTTGCCTGGATCAGGACGTAATACCGACCCCCGGCATGACAGAGTCTCTCCTGTACAATGCGATACTTCAGATGCATGAGTGCAGTCCGCACATGGTCTTCATCACGCTGCGGTCCGAGTACCAGGGTTGCCCCCATAAGCTTCTCCGGATGCTCCAGAAGAATGTTTGCGCAGGTAATCCCACCCATGCCTGTAACGGAAATACAGTCACAGCGTTCATCCAATGCTTCCAACCCTCTCCCGCATCGCAGCGTCGTATACTGTTCCAGATGAAACTGATGAACGGTCTGCCTGGCGTGCTCCAGAGCACTCGGACTGATATCGATGAGCAGCATGTGACGAGCAATCCCTGTTTTTAATGCCATACAGGGCAGAAGCGCGTGATCAGTACCGATATCGGCTCCAAGATCACACGCTTCCATCATCTGCAGGGCAAGTTGTAAACG
>ONWQ01000374.1 GCA_900321565.1 uncultured Eubacteriales bacterium | reverse complement strand
TCAGGGTTCCGGAAACGGAATACGGTACCGAAGGTATCGTTCCCCTGGTTATTCTGAAGGTTCTCAATGCATCCCCATCCGGAATTATCGAACAGGCAGAAATGCACGCGCAGGTGTTCCTGCACACAGGTCACCAGCTCGGAGTGCGCCATCAGATAGGTCCCGTCACCGAAGAAGGTATAGACTTCACTGTCCGGGCATGCCAGCTTGACGCCCAGGGCACCGTTGGTCTCATAGCCCATATTGGAGAAGCCGTATTCCATATGATAGGTATCACGGTCGCCCGGCCGGAAGAGCCGCTGCATGTCACCGGGCAGACTGCCCGCAGACCCGACCGCGATATCCTTCGGCTGCATGAACTCATTAATGATGCCCAGGGCCCGTGTCTGGGAAAGTCCCTTGCCGCTCTGGCAGCCGTACCACTGGTCCACAATGGCATTCCAGCTGTCGCGTGCCTTTTTGACTTCATCCGGATGCGGGTAGGTATACCCGGCCAGCGCAGTGGTCAGGGCATCCAGGCCTTCGCGTGCATCACAGAGCATGGGCTCCGCGTCCATCTTGACCGTATCAAACGGACAGATGTTCAGGGTGATAAACCTGGTGTTCTCCCGGAACAGCCACTTGCTCGATGTTGTGAAGTCGGACAGTCTTGTGCCCACGGCCAGCACCACATCGGCATCCTTGGCCAGTACATTGGCAGCCTGACCGCCGGTCACGCCAATGCCGCCCACGTTCAGCGGATGCTTCCAGGAAATGACACCCTTGCCCGCCTGGGTCTCCGACATGGGAATGCCGGTCGACTCGCAGAAGCGGAGGAGCGCATCCCCGGCATGGGAATACCGCACACCGCCGCCGCAGATGACCAGCGGACGCTCGGCCTTCCTGAGCAATTCAGCCACACGGGCTGTCTGCTGCGCGGTCGGCATTCTCCGGTCCATGTGCCAGACACGCCTGCGCAGGAAGGATACGGGATAGTCATAGGCTTCGCCTTCCACATCCTGGGGCATGGCCAGGCATACCGCACCGGTATCCGCCGGATCGGTCAGCACACGCATCGCATGCAGTGCAGCCGTCATCAGCTGTTCCGGGCGCTCGAGCCGGTCGAAGTAATGGCAGACCCCGCGGAACGCATCCGTCACGGTCTGACCGAAGGACTGGAAGAACTCAGCCTGCTGCAGTACCGGGTCCGGCTGCCGGCAGGCGAACGTATCGCCCGGCAGAAGCAGCAGCGGAATCCGGTTGGCTGTGGCACAGCCGGCCGCGGTGACCATGTTCATGGCGCCGGGGCCGATGGAGGAAACGCAGGGAATGATTTCCAGACGGTTCTTCTGCTTGGCGAATGCCGTGGCAGCCAGCGCCATGTTCTGTTCATTCTTTCCCTGAAGGAAGCGGATATGATGTCCGCCCTGGCTCAGCGCCTGGCCAACGCCGACCACGCAGCCGTGACCGAACACGCCGAACATCTGGTTGACAAACTTATGTTCCTGGCCGTCCAGCTCCACATACTGCTGGTCCAGAAACCGGACCAGTGCCTGGGCCATGGTTAAGCGAATGGTTTCCATAGGCGTACTCCTTTACTTGGCCTGATCGCCGAAGTAGACACTGTCCTTGTCCATGACCCAGAGATGCTCGGGCAGGAACACAGGATATTCGGGCTGCTTGTAGGGGGTACCGTCCAGATGCCGGATCGCCCACAGGTACCACAGTGCATAGCCGGGGGCCGTGCAGTGCGGGTGAGTGAGTCCGGGCTCAATGAATACAGTGTCATTGTTCTGTACCTTCACGACCTCATCGCCCAGTTCGCCGTACCCGAACCCGTTTTCCGGATTCGTCTTGTAATAATAGATCTCCGGCTGCGGATGATGATGCGGCGGATACGAGGACCACTTGCCCGGGAACCCGATGACTTCGCCCAGTACCAGGTTCGCTTCCGGTGCATTGGAGTAGTCAAAGATCGTGCGCACAATGCGTGTGCTGGTTTCCCGCATGAGCCCTGCGCCGCGGAACTCGTCCGGCGTATCACTGGGCAGGTAGAGTCTGCTCCCGAAATGCCGCGGATTGTCAGTGCGCAGAATATTGATCTCGGCTTCCTCGCTCAGGCAGGTCACGCGGATCCCGGTCACTTCATCTGCATGCAGCGCCGTGGGCGGTACATCAAAGCAGTTGGCCCGGTTCTCGCAGTGCGTCTGCCCGTTCCAGGCAAACTCCACCTCACCGTAGACCAGCAGGACAGCCTTTTCCAGGCTGCCTGCTTCCTCATAAACGTCACCCTTCTTCATGCGGTACACACCGAAGTCCATCAGCATGTCCGCATGTGCGCCATCCATCCGGCTCATCCAGGTGAGCCCGAAGGGATGCGCGCCGTGTGCCTTGATGATATTCTCGTTCATGGCTCAGCCTCCATAGATCTCGCTGACCTTCACCGGACGATGCTCATCCAGGGACTTCTTGGCTGCCTTGGCGAGCACAACGCTCATGAGGCCGGCATGAATGCCAACCGGGACTTCGGTGTCCTCACGGATGGCCTTGATGAACTGCCGCATTTCCTCGGTAAAGGACTGCATGTAGCGCTCCAGGAAGAAGAACTGCGGTTTGTCGCTGACCACGCCTGCGGCGGTGGACACGCGGACGGTGGAATCCCCGTCGTTCTCATCGGCGGCCATGCCCAGGGAGCCGAAGACTTCCACGCGCTGGTCATACCCATAGGCTGCGCGGCGGCTGTTGTCGATCACGCCCAGAGCGCCATTGGCAAAGGTCAGGGTCACAATGGCGGTATCCACGTCACCGGCTTCGCCGATGCGCTTGTCCACCAGGGAAGTGCCCATGGCATAGACTTCCGTGACATCGCATCCGGCCAGGAACATGGCCATGTCAAAGTCATGGATCATCATGTCAATGTACAGTCCGCCGGAGCTGGCTGCATACTCGGGTGACGGCGGTTCGGGATCGCGGGAAGTGATCTTGATCAGTTCCACATTGCCCAGTGTGCCGTCCTGAACCAGGCGCTGCACATGGCTGTGGTTATGGTCGAAACGGCGGTTGAAACCGATCTGCAGCTTCAGTCCGGTCTCTTCGGCTACCTTCTGCACTTCCTTGATGCACTCAATGGAAGTATGCACGGGCTTTTCACAGAACACATGCTTGCCGGCCTTCAGAGCGGCAATGGTGATTTCCGCATGCGTGGGGGTCGGAGAGCAGACGAGTACGGCGTCCACATCCTTATTATTGATGATATCCATGTAATCCTTGGAGTACTTCGGAACACCAAAGCGCTCTGCCAGCTTACGTGCGCCCTCTTCATAGGGATCGGTCACCATGACGACTTCCGCTTCCGGGATATGATAGGTAATGGATTCAGCATGCACATTGCCGATCCGGCCGGCACCGACAATACCAATACGAAGTTTATCCATAAATAACAACACTCCTTTTCTTTCTATTCGATTACAGCGAACCATCCCAGGTGCTGACTTCGGTCTTTTTCTTTTCTTCTTCATCGAACCAGCGAACGGTCACAGTCTTGGACTCGGTATAGAAACGGAACGCATCCTTGCCATGGCAGTGCAGATCGCCGAAGAAGGACTGCTTGTGTCCGGAGAAGGGGAATACGCCGATCGGGACCGGAATGCCGACGTTCACGCCGACCATGCCGCCGTCGGTCCTACGCGCAAACTCGCGTGCATAGTACCCGGACTGGGTGAAGATCACGGAACCATTGGCGAAAGGATTGCGGTTCATCATCTGCAGGCCTTCCTCAAAGTTCTTCACGCGCTTGATGCACAGCACCGGTCCGAACACCTCACGGGTACCGATCGTCATGTCTTCGGTCACATGATCGAAAATGGTATGTCCGATGTAGTAGCCGTCCTCATAGCCTTCCACCTTGACATTGCGGCCGTCCAGCACCAGCTGTGCGCCTTCCTCAATGCCCTTCTCGATCCAGTCCAGAATGAACTTCTGGTGTCCCTTGGAGCCCACAGGTCCGAGGTTCGTGGTGGGATCATAGGCGGGACCGACCTTCTGCTGCTTGCACAGACGTACGATTTCAGCGACCAGTTCATCCGCAATGCTTTCCTCGGCCACCACAACGGGCAGAGCCATGCAGCGTTCACCGGCGCAGCCGAAGGAGGAGTTCATGATACCGGCCGCAGTGCGGGTGATCGGCGCGTCAGACAGGACCAGCGCATGGTTCTTGGCTTCGCACAGGCACTGTACACGCTTGCCGTGTGCAGCGGCGGTGGCATAGACATGCTGGCCGACGGAAGTGGACCCGACAAAGGTAATGCCGCGCACGTCCGGATGCGTCAGGAAGATTTCGGCTTCATTGCGGGAGCACGGAACCACATTGAAGATACCGTCCGGGATACCGGCTTCCTTGTACAGTTCTGCAAACCGCAGACTGGTCATGGGCGTGGTGGAGGCGGGCTTGAGCACGAACGCATTGCCGCAGACAATGGCCAGAGGCGCCATCCAGCCCACAGGGATCATGGCAGGGAAGTTCCAGGGTGCAATGCCGGCGAAAACACCGATGGGCTCACGATAGAGCGTGGTGTCATAGCCGGTGGAGGTGTTCATCAGGCTTTCGCCCATCAGCAGGCTGGGTGCAGAGCATGCCAGTTCGGTCATTTCCAGTGCCTTGCCCACATCGCCGGCGGCCTCGCTCAGTGCCTTGCCGTTCTCGGTGGCGCACAGGAGTGTCAGCTCTTCCATGTGCTCTTCAATGAGGTTGCGCAGCTTCATCATCACGGCAGCACGCTTGCGCACCGGGGTGTCCCGCCATGCCGGATAGGCAGCCTTGGCGGCTTCAATGGCCTTTTCCACTTCATCCTTGGTGCAGCAGGGGACCTTGGCAATGACCTTGCCTGTGGACGGGTCATAGATGGTATTGAACTTTTCCGAGGCACTGTCGACGAACTGGCCGCCGATAAAGGGTTTCATGATTCTGATGTCTTCCATGTGCGTGTTCCTCCTCAAATTCTGTTGTGTCCGATCAAAGCGCGGTAACGACCGTGCCATGCTCCGCTTTCTTTTCCTGAATGAATGCATTCAGGCTCTCTTCTGTGGGCATATCCTGCGAGCATGCGTGGCTTGCCACCAGCATGGCCGCGCTTGCGCTGCCCATCTCCAGTGCGTCCGGCAGTGCGATCCCCTTCATCAGCGCATGCAGGAATGCACTGGCGTACCCGTCGCCGCCGCCGAATCCCTTCAGCGCATGCACAGGGAACGGCTTGACGGACCAGTTGCCGTCCTGACGGCTGTAAGCGCAGGAGCCTTCCTTGCCATGCTTGATCACACAGACCTCTGCTTTGCGTGCGAGCCAGTACTTCGCCGAGGCCGCGTCCGTGCCGTCCAGGCCGATCAGCCGCTCCATCAGGTCAAACTCCTCACGGCTGCCCATAATGATGTCCGCATGCGCGGCCACCAGGCTCGTATAAATACTGATCTCGTCCTGGTTCTTCCACGTATAGGCGCGGTAGTCCGCGTCAAACACAATGGGCACACCGGCCGATTC
>ONWQ01000081.1 GCA_900321565.1 uncultured Eubacteriales bacterium | reverse complement strand
TTTGCCCACCCACCCGCAGGGGTAGCATATCCATCATACCCATTTATTTTGACATGGCGATAACAGCGAATAGACTTTCTGCCGACATTGCAGAGGTGAGAGAATTATTCGCCCGATAAGTCCACTTCATTTATTCCGAGTTTGTTCTCACACCATGATGAATTATATACCTGCAGGAACGTAAATTTTAGTTTAATCGAAGAATTAATGCTTGCTTCATACTTCTTAATCAATTATACTTGTATTAATAAGTCGTGGGTTTCAGTTTTCAGAAATACTGAGGAATGAAAAAATCAAACAAATGTAACTGTGCTCTTTTGGGTTTATACATATATGTTCATTTCCTCACCAGTAACAGGGTGGGAAAACTATAACTACAGATATGAAAGGTGGATGTTTTATGAACAGAACATCAAAATTGCTCTGTGTTGCTCTGGTTTTGTGCCTGTTAAGCAGCATCATGGTTTTTGCATTTGCCGAGAATACAGAGCAACCTGCAGAACCAATCCAGACTGAGGAAAGCGAAAAGGTGAATGATGCGGTTCCGGCAGAAGAAGCTCACAAGGAGAAAGCCAAATGGACTGTGATGCTGTATCTGTGCGGAACGGATCTGGAGTCCCTCGGAGGAATGGCCACTACGAACCTGGCCATGATCTCCAAGACAGTACCTGACAGTCAGGTCAATTTCGTGTTCCAGACCGGCGGCACGAAGGAATGGAAAACAAAAGAAAGAGAAGAGCTTAATCTGGAGCTGTCAACCGACAAGCTTCAGCGCTGGAGCTACAGCACCGAGGGATTCAAACTGGAGCAGGAACTGGAGAACGCCAGCATGGCCAAGTATTCCACGCTCTCCAGCTTTATACAGTGGAGTGCGGAGAACTTTCCGGCGGAAAGGAACATGCTTATCATGTGGGACCACGGCGGCGGAAGCTCCAGTGGTCTGATTGTGGATGAGCTGCATGACCATGCGTTGATGAGTCTGGATGGTCTGGAGCGTGCGCTGAAGGCCGGAGGAGTTCACTTTGATATCTTCATGACTGACACCTGCCTGATGGCAAGTCTGGAGACCGCGCAGGCGGTCAAGCCCTATGCAGATTACCTGCTGGCATCGGAAGAGGTCGTGCCCGGCATGGGAACCAACTATGAGGAATTTCTGCAGAATCTGTATGATGAACCTGATTGCGGACCTGTCCGTCTCGGAAAGAACGTCTGTAATGCCACTCAGGTAATGTATGCCGAAGCAGGCGGCGGCAGCCCCCTTGATGGTCTGACATTTTCTCTGATCGATCTGAGTAAGATCGATGCAGTGGCGGAAGCGTATGAAGCATTTATGCAGGAAGTTGTCAGCCTGATTCCTGACCCGGCTGCCTTTGGGCTGTATCTGAATGCAGTCAGCAGCGTGGACCGGTACATGGAACAAACCATGTGGGATTTGTATGACCTGGCTCATCGTGGCCAGAAGGGCGGCATTTCCAGGGAAACCGTACTGAAGTTGGAGAATGCGGTGGACGACGCGGTGATTCATAACATCCGCGGCTCCTATCATCCCTATTCCCACGGTTTGTCCGTCTACATGGCATACAGTGGTGGTACGAGGGAACTGGACCGTCTGGCAAGAACATGTAAGAATCCATGGCAGATGGCCTTCCTGGATGCGGTCAGTCTGAAGTGGGACGCCCCGTCATGGGCTACAGACATTGTCGGAGATGTGCCACAGCTGAAACCTGAACTCTACACGGTAAAATTTGATACGGAGGTCACTGAGGATCAAAGCAGCCATCGCATCAATATATATTCCGGCATCGGGGGCGGCGCTTTTATCCGTTATGAGCTGCAGCGTTATGATGACACGCTTCAGATCTGGTATGAACTTGGTGAGAGCGAGGACGTGCAGTGGGTCTCTGAGGATGATGACAAGTTGACCTTTGAGGCGGATTTTGACGGAAAGTGGGTATCTGCCCATAACGAACTGCTTAGCGTGACCAGCAAGGAAGTCAAGGGGAACACAGTACTGCTGCAGGCAGCCGTAAAACTTCCTGAGATTACGGATGAAATCAAAAAACTGCGTATTCTTGCAGAATATCCTGAAAATCTGGACTTTGACAAACCGCTGGATTCCGAGGCAGAGCCGGTTGAGCATATTATTAAGTATACGGCGACGGGCGTATGGGATGGTTATGATTCTTCCACGGGTCTTGCTGACCGCAACACCTGGTCCATGGGAGATCTGCAGGGATACAAGCTCGTTATCTGCAAACCAGTCTACAGTGATTATCTGAAATCGACTGGCGATATGCACTTTTGCGATGAAAATGTTATCGATCAGGACTTCAAGGTCGAAGAAATGGTGCTTCCGGCAGGAAAGTATAGGATACGCTATTCCATCGTCGATATGCTGGACAGAACATATAA